>SVRM01000004.1 GCA_015064785.1 Oscillospiraceae bacterium | reverse complement strand
CTACCAACTGAGCTATACCCCTGTATATACCTGTTCGTTTGGGAACAGGTGGCGCGCCATGCAGGATTCGAACCTGCGACCTACCGGTTCGTAGCCGGGCACTCTATCCACTGAGCTAATGGCGCATCTTCAATGTCTGAAGCATTCTCGCTTCAACGTTATATATGATACCATATTTTTTCGGTTTTGTCAATAGGTTTTTTGATTTTTTTCAATTTTCTTTCGAAATCTGATCGGAAATCCCGGACCCCATATATGACAGAGCCCGGGATTTCGCTAATTCAGGATCATCAGATTTTCAACGAATTATTATACTTCATCGGCAGTCGTGCTTCATAGAGAAACGATGTATCCGAATAGGAAAGACAGCGCGGTTGTGTCCATCCGTCGGAATGATTGGCAAAATGAAAAATTGAAATACCGCAATGGGTCATATCAAAGGTTGACCATAAGAACTGCGGTGGGATTCCCAGCAGCACCGCCAGGAATGCAAGCCCAAATCCGGCATGTGCAAACAGCGCAATGCGTTCATCGCTTGGACGCTCGATGCGATAGTTCAGACCTTCACGGACATATCCGTGTCTTGCAAAGAATTCATCGGAAGCTGCCTGAATGCGGGCAACACCTTCCTTGGCAGTCGTACCGGCCACACTCGGCATTTCCGTCCAGTTTTCCATGGTCAGAATAGCCTTTTCCTTTTCACAGGTTTCCGGACGTGTCATGCGCTCATAAATCCAGTGCTTCTTGCCCTTTTCGTCAATCTCGGTCAGTTCGTTCCATGCAAGTGCTTCTGAGCTCCATTCTTCAATCCCAATCGGAAGACGGAGCAGTTCTGCGGTCGGCTGTGCCGTTTGCTGTGCGCGTCCCATCGGCGACGAATAAATTCGGTCAAGCCCGTGAACCGCCAGACGGCGCGCAATCGCTTCTGCCTGACGCTTTCCGAGCGGAGTCAGCGAATCCGTTGTATAGTCAGGATCACCGTGTCTGATCAGATAAAACAGCATACAATTCCCTCCTCCCCTTAAATCTCAATGGCATAGTTATAAATCATCGGCAGTCGGTCTTCGTACAGATGAGAAACATCAGAAAGACACAGGCAGCGCGGCAGCGTATAACCGCTTTCGGTATTTGCGAAATGAAAGATTGACAGTGCTGTATGCGTGAAATCAAATGATGCAAAGGTATACTGCTGCGGAATTTGCAGAAGCACCGGAAGCCATTCCATGGAAAATCCCTGATGGCAGAACACAGCTACACGGTCATCGTTCGGACGCTCGATGCGGTACTTAAAGCCTTCGCGCACATAGCCCTGACGTGCCAGAAAATCGTCGGACGCCGCCTGAATACGAGCATAACCCTCTTTGCCGCGAATGGTCGAGAAGCATTCCTGCTCATGCCAGTTTTCCAGTGTCGCACGGACGGTTTCTTCTGTTTTGATTTTGGTATTTTGCACATGGAACGACCATGTATCATGGGTTCCTCCGAAATTACCGGCGATATCATGCCATGCAAGTCCTTCGGAACACCAATCCTCGATTTCGATGGGAACGCGCAGGATTTCCGAGGTCGGACGCGCCGTTGCAATCGCACGTCCGAGCGGAGAGGAGTAAATACGGTCAATGCCGTTGACGGAAAGACGGTGCGCAACCGCCTCTGCCTGACGCTGTCCAAGCGGAGTCAGCGTGTCGTTGGCGTAGTCAGGATCGCCATGACGGATCACATATAGCAGCATAATCAGACACCTCGCAGCCTCAGCCGAGATACATTCCGCGGTAAACGCCGGGGGAGGAACCCTCTATAACCGTCGCACCGCATGTCTTTTCATAGAACTTCACAGGCCCTGCGGAACCGATGATGCCATAGCCGTATCCCTCTTCCTTCATTGCATTGAGGCAGGCAAGCAGAAGCGCCCGACCGATGCCCTGACCGCGTTCTTTTTCATCAACACCGGTCGGACCGAAGAAGCCCTTGACGGTTGCATCATAGCACGCAAAGCCGAGCATTTCGGGGGTAATGTGACCGTTTTCATCCTTGGTTTCGCGGACGGCAATATAAATGCTCTTGGGTGTGCGGAAAAATGCGTTTTCCGCCTCACTTGCCCAGCCGTCACTGAAATGCTTTTTGATCCACGCGATGACGCCCCAGTTTTCCGGACCGATCGGACGCCGGATCACGATGTTCTTCTCCGCCAGTGCATCAATGTCCGGCTGTGCGGAGGGGATTTCATACAGTTTTACGAGTAAGTCTGCCATAGTTTCAAAATTCCTTTCAAATGATATGTATTGTTTTTGTTTATTCATTCAGATAAATCCAGACCCGCGACTGAATCAGCGCTGCCACATCTTCCAGCGTTTTCGCACCGCTGTGATAAGCGGAGAGTTCTTCTTCGAGAATGGCGTTGATAACTGTGTTTCCGGCGGCAGACGAAACGGCGCCGTCCGCATTCAGAAGAGCAAGGAATGCATCCTTGTCCTCTGCCGTCAGCACAATTTCTTTCACCTTACCGGAATTGGAATATTTCAATGCCTTTTCCATATCCGGAACAGCGGAATCGAGCAGATGAAACAGATAGACACCGGAGACAACCGCAGCACTTCCTTCATACTGGTTGTACGGGAGCCATGCTGTGGGATCATCCTCGTAATAGTAGTAGGTAGATTGATCCAGCAGCGCAAGCATCGCATCCTGCGTTGTCGGCAGGAAGGTTCTTGTCAGCGTCGGTGCTGTCATTGCTTCCTGTGACAGTGCAAAAGACACAAACTCTGCCGCGCCGCCCTGCACATCGGAATTTGCGGTGATGTATATCTCAAAGTATGGGAGAATATAAGCACCGCCGCCTGTCGGGTATCCAAGGCACATCATATGCTCTCCGCCGAGAAGATACTTAGTAGCTGCAAGATCAGCGGCACTCTGTATCGTTGTGCTGAAATACCGGAGAGTTCCGTCAGCCAGACGGTCCCGTACACACGGATCGGACAGCGTATACCAAGGGTCATTTACAAACAGCCGATTGAAATAACCGAGTTCCGTATTCGTATAGCGTGCATCGATCTGCTCTGTAAAACGTATAAAATCACAAAACTCCGCAGAATCAAAGGAGCACTGCTTTGTTTCCGTATCGTAAAAGGTTCGGATTCCGCATTCATAGACCCGCATTCCGTCATACGGGTCGGAGAAGAGGTACTGCCCCGCACCAAGCTGTGCGGCGGCATCATACAGCGACTGCATCGTCAGATATCCGTCTGCCGTTTCATCGGCAGAAACCAGCGTGGTCACATTCATGCAAAGCGGTACATACGGGAGTATCCCGTTCATACGGCTTGCCGCGCGGACACCACCGAGCAGCTGATCACCAAAATACGGATCGAGATCGACAAACGCATTTTTATCCACAAGCGTTTCTGTCATCATTGGGCCAAGATCAATGACGATATCCGGTTCCCCACCGGTCAGAAACTCCTCCAGAATAGAATCCCTTGTATAGGTCGGGTTGCTGCCATTGTAGGGATATTTGTCGTTATAATCAAACATCTCGATATAATACCTGGTATTTGTGCTGTTGAAATTGAATACCAGAGCCGCAATATGCCCGTCATTGTCTGCACAGTTCATACCAAGCGTAATGACACGCCGCGGCTCACCGCGAATCACAAACGATGAAAGCTTCTGAAAGCTCGCACGGAAGGTTTTCGGATGATTGGCAAATACAGCAACGGTGTCCTCGTCAAAAATACGCAAATCCATGGATGTACTGTATTCGACACCGCCCGTTGACCAGTCGAGGATACGGGCAAATTCGCCGTCTGCGCTGCTGTAAATCCCGGTTCCGTCGGCAAGATACAGATTCTCCTCTGTATCAAAGTGTACCGCCGCTTCGGCAAGCGCACCCGGAAGTCCCGGAATTTCAAACGGAACAAATGCACCTGCTGCCAGATCCACGGTATACAGCGTATGCGCATATGCGCCAAGGAGGATTGTGCCATCCGCCATAACGCTCATTTTTCCGTAAGCATCCCCCGGGAAATACAGCGTTTTCTGCAAACACAGTTCTGCATCGTAAACAGCAAAGCTGTTTGCCTGCAAAATATAAATGCTGTCACCAGAGGTGCGGATGACTGTCTGCGAAAAATCAACAAATTCTCCGGGCAGGCTGACTGTATTCGTTACAGAGCCCCCTTCATCCAAACGGTGCAGCTCCACGCCGATGCCGTTTGTGGTCAGCACCAGAAATTCCTCAGCTTCATTACAGGTAAAGGTCAGCACGTTATCGCTTCCCAACATCGAATGGGACAGTGTCCGCAGCAATGCGCCTTCCCCATCCAGAACAGCATATCCGCCGACAGCTTCCGCATAATAGCATCCGCCGCGGACAAAAGATGCATATCCGAACCGTTTCAGAGAATGTCCCTCAGGCCACTCCTGCAATCGGTAGGAGGAAATCTCCGAGATGTACCGCGCATCTGGCGTATCCCGGTCGGTAAGCGGCACAGCGGCTGCATCACCGGAGGTTTCGTCTGTTTGCACCTGCTCCGTGCCGTCATCGGTGCAGCAGGAGAACAGGAGCATCGTCAATATCAGCATGGCTGACAGCACAATCGTCACTATGCGGCAGTTCCATTTTTTCATATACGTCCCTCCTGCATTTGGTACTTCATACAGTGCAGCAAAAACCTATGTCATTTGATGTTTTCCTTTTGTATTCATTGTATCACAGTTTTTCGTATTTGTCAATTTCCGCCATAGGATTTCTGCAAATTGTTTTTTCCGGCTTATGTAAATTCTTTTGTATCCTTGACAAGCGCGGTATCATCTGTTATAATACATTTAATTCATATTCTGACAATGAAAGGATGACTCTCATGAAAATCACAGCCGATTTTGCCCGTCTCACAGGCAACAAAATCAAACCGATGCACGGTCTGGGACAGCCGCCGATGATGTTCCACGATGACCGCATGTTCCATTACCTTTCCGATGCGGGAATGCCCTATTCCCGTCTGCACGACGTGTGCGGCTGGCTGGGCGGCGACCTGTACGTCGACATCCCCAACCTGTTCCGCGACTTTGATGCGGACGAAAACGATCCCGCCTGCTACGACTTTGCCTTCACCGACTGGCTGATCGAAAAGCTGATGAAACATCACTGCGAGCCGATTTTCCGTCTCGGTGTCACCATTGAAAACGAACACCTGCGCAAGGCATACCGCATTTTCCCGCCCAAGGACTTCGGAAAGTGGGCACGCATCTGTGAGCATGTCATCCGTCACTACAACGAGGGTTGGGCTGACGGTTATCATTTCGGCATCAAATACTGGGAAATCTGGAATGAACCGGACGACTGCTGGAAGCTCGAATACGCGGCGATGTGGCGCGGTACTGCCGAAGAGTTCTACGAGCTCTATTCCGTGACCGCAAATCATCTGAAGAACTGCTTCGGTGATACGATCAAGGTCGGCGGCTACGGCTGCTCCGGCTTCTACGGTCTGCCGGCGGACGAAAAGCGCAACATGCTCGAGGGACAGGACCCGTTTACCGGTGACGAATATACCATCATCTTCGCACGTGATTTCTTCAAATACATCACGTCCGAGGAGCACAAAGCACCGCTGGACTTCTTCACATGGCATTCCTACTCTCCTGTTCACATGGCACTGGAGCAGGCGGAATACTGCCGCTGGATGCTGAACAGCTTCGGTTTTGAAAACACAGAGGACCACTGCAACGAATGGAATACCTCCCCGCATGTCCATGCACGCAGAGAGCCGGAAGCTGCCGCAAAGATTCTTGCCATGATGTGCGGTATGCAGCGTCAGACCACAGCAGTTCTGAACTTCTATGACGGTCGGATCGAAGCCAGCGACTTCGGCGGTCTGTTCAATCCCGACAACCTGAAGCCCTACCCGGCGTATTACGCGATGATGATGTTCAACCGCGCATATCAAATGGGTCTGGAAATCGAAAGCTCCTCCGATACCGACGGTGTTTACACGCTTGCCGCAACGAAGGATGGAAAATCCGTCTTGCTCATTGCCAACATTTCCGGTGAAGCACAGACGGCCGAGCTCGATCTGCGCGGCGTCGACCTCTCCCGTGCCGACATCACCAGAATCGATGTGGAATACTGCTTCCAGAGAACCGGTGAAACTGTCGTTGACAACACCATCCGTCTGCCCTACGGCTCCTGTGTCGAAATTTTCTTCTGGTAAACCAAAGAAATCACCAAAACTACGGAGGTATCTCTATGCCGAATTCCAGCCGCCCGTTTTACCGATATGAAGATCTGCCGTATCTTTCCGTCGAGCTGCCGGAGGATGTCAAGTCCTACCGTTATTCCGGCGATTTCGAGGGGGAGATGACCTATATCGAAGGAATTCTTTCCTCCGGCATTCATCATGCCAATCTGCTGACCGATGCTATGCGCCGCCGTCTGATGCTGGAACATGCGATTGCCGCGGAGCTTGTCCATGACTATCAGGTGACAGCGGAGGATCTGCTTGCCCGGTTCCGCGAGACGTATCCCGATATGCAGATGCATCACATCGATGCGCTGATTGCATCGGGACATGCCGATTATATTCTGCGTGCCGGTGTTCCCTATTTCCAGCGTGCAGCATATTCCAATCTGATGAACCAGTGCGGAAATCTGCTTCGCCGCATACAGGAGCCGGATTATGTCTCTCCGCCGCCCGCAAAGCCTGGAAACGATACCATCCGACAGATGCGCCATGCAGGTTCCCTCTCTCGCTGGTATCATGTCCGCATGTCGATCAAACCGGCAGAGGTACATGAAGATGAGATCGGTAAACCCATCCGCGTGCATCTGCCGTATCCCGCGCCGTCCCTGTCGCAGTCCGATATCAAGCTGCTCTGCTCCTCCCATCCCGTAAAAATCAGGAAAGCAGAGCAAACCACGGCGTATATCGAAACCGTCTATCAGCCGGATGAGGAGTACTGGGTAGAATATTCCTATATTCATACCGCGCCGTATCACGATCTGTCAAGTGCTGATGCAAAGCGTCAGGCCGCAGACCATGCAGCCGATCCTCTGCCTGAGGAGCTGGTGCCGTATGTGATGGAGCAGTACCCACACATCCGCTTCACGCCGTACATGATCGCCCTTGCCGATGAGATTGCCGGAAAAGAAACGAATCCGCTGAAGCTTGCACGCCGTGTATATGACTGGGTCACATCGCACATCCGCTATTCCTATATGCGCTCATACTTTGCACTGGAAAATATTCCGGAATTTGCGGTACTGCACGGACGCGGCGACTGCGGTGTACAGGCGCTTACATTCATCACGCTGTGCCGCATTCTCGGTATTCCCGCCAAATGGGAATCGGGACACGGTGTACATGACCGCGGACACGGAACAGCGTCCATCGGCTCGCACGACTGGGCAATGTTCTGGATTGCACCGTTCGGCTGGCTGTACTGCGATCCTTCCTATGGCGGCGGCGCGTACCGCTCGGGCAATAAGCGGAATTGGAACCACTATTTCGGTAATCTCGATCCGTGGCGTCATGTCACCTGCAATGATTTCCAGAAGCAGTTCAATCCTCCAAAAGCCTTTCCGCGTATCGATCCCTATGACAACCAGAACGGCGAAATCGAATTTGAAGACCGCGGTCTGACCGCATGGGAAATCGACGATCGGCAGGAAGTTCTGGAAACACATGCAATCTGATAACAAAAGGTGTCCGAGCCTTCCGACCGGACACCTTTTCCCATTGCATCTTTTATTTATTGAAAGCCAAACTCGCGCAGGACAAATTCCCCTTCAAAGAACAGCCAGACAGTCTGTCTGCCGGATGCGGATGCCATCGGCACCGTCACCGTTTCACAGTCCTCACACGCAAAGGAAACCCTGCACAGCTCACCGGAATCGCATCTGACGGCAATGCTGCCGCTGCCCCTGACGCAGAACGAAGCCTGTGAAAGTGTTCCGTCACCGAAGTCAATGTACCGGTACTCTGCCCAGTCACGCTGTCCCCAATGTCCTCCGCCGCTGACAAGCAGAACCTCTCTGCCGTCACGCTCGGTGATGTAACACCCACCCATCATACGGCAGGCGATACGCGCAGGAATCAAAGCCGGCGAAAGCGCCCATTCCGCACCGGAGGAGGTCTGACGCACCTCGGCGATCATGCCGTTTTCGTCAAAGAAAATCGGCTCGGCACAGACGCGGCGGCAGGTCTGACCGTTCTGGGAGGAACGGTGATAAAAGACATACCACTGTCCGCCGAAGCACTCGATGGAGCCGTGATTGTTCCAGGATTTGGGGTCACAGCCGACGTTGTCGATGATAACGCCGCCCTTTTTGTACGGTCCCAGCGGGTGATCGGATACAGCATACGAAAGACACGTTGCCCGTCCTCGCGATATGTCGGTGTAAACAATATAATACTTATCTCCGCGGCGGCGCAGGCTTGAGCCTTCATGGAAGCCATGCTCCCACTCTGTGAGAATATCGGCCTTCTCACTGTCCGGGATGATCGTTTTCATGTCATCGGCGAGCTTTCCGCCATGTAGGGAGAACTGCCCCCACAGATAATACGCCTGCCCGTCCTCATCGACAAAGACCGCCGGGTCAATGCCGCGTCCGTCTGCACCGATAACCGGCTCCGCGCAGGAAAACGGACCTGCCGGATGATCGGCGACAGCGACACCCTCCTCACCGCAGGAGGAACAGACATACAGATAATACTTGCCGTTTTTGTGAATGGCATCGGGTGCATATAACACCGTGGATTGACTCCACGGCATTCCGCGATGTTCCTCTGTGTTTTCAAAAATCACGCCGTGATCGGTAAAATGTACCATATCGTCGGTCGAGTACGTGTGCATCACGCCGGAGCAGTAGCCAGGATTTCCGGATAAATCCCACGAGCCGTAAAGATACAGCCGTCCGTTTGGCATCACGTGTGCTTCCGCATCGGGCATAAAGCAAAGTTCCGGTAATAATGGATTCATATTTGTCCTCTGTTTTCTCTTCAATCAATTGTTTTTCATATCTTCGTATGCAGCAATGACCTTTTTAAGCGTCTTTTCGGCATTTTTCTTCTGCGATTCATAATAGGATGCAACGCTCTTATTGGTTTTGAAAATATCCTTTATCAGTGCACCGAACCGCAGATCATAGGAGCGGGCATACGGCAGAATCCGGGTATCCGCAATCAGTTGCAGCATTTCCGCATCATCAGCCGTGTCTGCTGTACGGCTCTTCATCGCAACGTCAAAGTATGCGGGCAGAACATAGAGATAGTTGCGGCAGGACATCGCCTCAACAACTGTGCCGATGATATCTCCCTGCTCTTCGGAAATCGTATTCGGAATTGCCCACGGCATATCGGTACAGCAGTTCAAATAACTGTCCTGTGCCTCGTCATATTTGGGTGACGGCAAAAAGCCATAGGAAAAGTCACATTCGCGGTAATAGTTATAAGCATCGCCGATCTGACCGTATACCATCAGAAGATTGCCGGTCATGAAGTGCTTTTCGGCAAACTGTGTGGAGGTATCAAGCAAAAAATCGCCGCTCTTTTGGAGTTCACGCAGTTTGGTCAGCGCAGTATCGGCGCGATCGATGTCCAGATCAAGAACGATGCTGTCATCTGTACGGCGATACGGCGTGATACCAAGTGATTCCTGCATACAGTACAGCGTTTCATCCCCTGTTGCAAATGCAATTTTGTCGACTGTTGAATCCAGATTCCCGTTACCATCAATGTCATTGGAGGAATTCTTGACAAATGCCATCATGGCATCCAGCGTCCATTTGCCCTCGCGTACAAGGTCATACGGCATTTCAAGGTCAATGGAACGCATATAGTCCTTGTTGACCATCAAAGCGCGTGTCCAGTGAAGACCGGTAAAGGAAAGATAAGACGACGCAAAGTACAGATCCCCAAGGAAATCGAGTCCTTTTGACGGCTGCCACCACGGCTTGTCAAAGTTGAACTGCTCAATATCATAAATATTATAGAAAAGTCCCTGCTGTGCCATGGAACGCATAATGCCGTCATGTCCGACTGCAATATCAAACGCATCCTCACCGCCAAGCACAATATTCGTCGTATTGCCCTCCATCTGGAACGGATCACCGCCATCGATCATGACAACGTCACAGTTGAAGCGATCTTCAATGTACAGTGTGGATTCATGCAGTACATCGTTGACGGGATTGCCCGTATATTCATCGTACATCATGCGGTGCGCACCGTAAGTATTGTCAAACGTCCAAAGCTCGGAGTAAATACGGAACTGATAACCGTTAAGGTCAAGATCGGGCATATCGTCGGTATAAACCGGTGCCGCATCTGTTTCAGCCGCAGCTGTATCGGCGGTAACAGCGGGTGTTGTATCGGCGGTGGTCACGGCTGGTGTTTGTTCACTGCCGCAGGAAATGACCGATGCTGCCGCAAGCAACGACAGGATCAGTGAAATGGAACGGATACGGTTCTTGTTTTTCATGTTGGTCTGACTCCTTTGTGAAAGCAAAAATAAAAGAAAAAATGAAAAAATATTGGTTTTTTAATCGGTTATGATGCCATACTCTCCTACAGTGTCGGCGGATCGTCGCATGATGCAAGCCCCTCCGCCGCCCGACGGTAATACCACAGCGCCGCAAGATAACAGAGCGCAGCAGCGGAAAGCAGAACGATGCCGCCGATGCGCGGTAACAGATCAATCAGAATCTGCAAAAAGACCGCAGCAGCCGCAGACTGGTTCCGCGTCAGTCCTCTGGATACCCGCACCGCCCAGAAGCCGTCTGCAAAACAGGCAAGTGCAATCCATTTGCACAGCGGTATCAGCAGTGACCAGACCGATTCCCAAGCCAGCGCACGCAGGATCGGAATTGCGCCCGCGCCGATCAGAAGAAAACGGACAAGAGACAGCCAGAATGCCGCAGAAAACCCGTCGTGCAATGACCGCAGGTGTATGGTTCCCCACAGAAACAGCACCCCTGCAAGTCCGGAAAACCACCCGGGCATCCCGACAACGGACAGCACTGTTTCCCAAAGAAGTCCGCCAAGACAAAGTCTGACTGCAAGTGAAAAAGAAGGTTTCATGGAAACTTACCTCCAAAAACAGGGAGACCGCCGTCTCCCTGTCAGATATCATATCAATCCTTGCCGAACAGACCGGCGATCTTGCCGAGTGCGTCCTTTGCATCGTCAATGTTGATCTTGGTCTTGACGACCTCGACGATCTTTTCAAGAATCTCGTCGGGCAGATCAACCTTCAGCACCTTTTCAACGACCTTGATCGGGTTTTCCTTGAAAGATGCGAGCAGATTGTCGTCGCCTTTGATGGTGTCAATCGCCTTTTCTGCCAGTTCCTTGACATCAAAGCCGTCGTCACCTGCAACGTTATCAAGAATGTTCTTGAAGTCCAATGCCATGGGTGTTACTTCTCCTTATTTTGCGGTTTCGTCAACGATTTCAGCGTCAGCGGCGTTCTTCTTGACAGATGCAACACCGTTTTCACAGCTTGCAAGTGCCTTGTAGCCCTCGGAAACTGCGATCACCTGACCGTTGGTTGCCTTCAGACGGAAGCGGAATTCGCCTGCCTTGTCGTTGTAAATCTCAAACTTCGGATGCTTGACCGCTTCAAAGCCTTCGACGGTCTGGTTTTCAACACCTGCGACAGGCGCGTTCTTCTGAACGGATGCGACGCCGTTCTTGCAGGCTGCCAGAGACTCGTAAACCTCGGAGGTTGCGATGACCTCGCCGTTGCCTGCCTTGAGATCAAACTTAAAGCCGGTATTGGTTGCGCGGATAACAAACTTTCCCATAATATGTGTCCTTTCTGAATATAAAAATTTTGTTGATATTATTATACATGAAATGTCAGCGGATTGCAAGAGATATCCTCGATTTTTCGGAAATTTTTCCGATTGTTCACAAAACCTCAGTCCTCGATTGTAATCTTCATATCAGGCAGAAGCGCCATATTCCGACATATGATCGGTTTCTTGCCGCTGACACAGCGCAGACCGCGGATGGTCAGCGTTTCGGGACGGACAAGACCGAACGGTTCGTCGAAGGTATCTGCATTCTCTGCGTTAATACTCGGATTGAAATTGTCAATGATTTGCAGACCCGCATAATCCCGCGGAACATTCGTATCGACAACTGTGACGTTTTCGATCAGAATATGCGTTGGCAGAGAGACGGGATAACCGAAATCGTGCTGACCGTCGTTGCGTGCGTGCAGCATCGTCGGTGCAAAGGTTCTGCCCGGATGCGGCACCCATGTGACGTTGCGGATGGTCAGATTTCCGTGCCAGGTACAGCCGTAGTCATAACGGAAGCCAATCATGTGGTCACAGTAGCAGGTCGTGTTTTCCAGCAGCATTTCACCAAAGCCGATGGTATTGGTTCCCTGCCAGCCGATGACGGAGTTTTTGATCGTGTAGTCACGGACACCGCAGTGCGCATCGGTGCGGGAGATGATGCAATTGTCAAAAACGATCTGCTTGCAGAAGTTTGAGCCGAAGACACCCCACAAACGGCGGTTCAGAATGTCATCCTGCCGGATACCCTCAAACGTGATGCCGAGGACATGACCGCAGTTGATGTCATAGGAGCCCATCGAGACAGGCTTGCCCTGTGCACCGATGGTATCGTAAATTTTATGACCGGTGACATAGCAGTCCTGCATTTTCACATAGGCGCAGGAGGAAAATCCAAAGAAGCCGGAATACGGTGCACCGTGATCGCCCTCACCTTCGACGGTATGGTGCACATTCCGCACGGTGGTGTTGGAACGGCGGACGGACAGACCGCGTCCGTAGTAGGTATACTTCGATTCCGCCTGATTGGCAATCGTCTTGAAGAACCCTCCCTCAATGACCAGCTCGTCCTCATCAATCGGCACCGCAGAAACAGACGTTATGCGTGTATAGTCCCAGTTGATACCGGAAAGAATGCGGCCGTCCTTTGTCAGAATGAAGCTGTCGGTCTGCGGAGAACCGGAGTCTTCATTGAGACCGAGACGGATATACTGCATTCGCTCGTCGGATTTTACCGTGACATACATATCCGCATCCAGAGTGATTCCGCACGCCGCAAGATCAATGAATTCCTGTCCTGCTTTCAGCGGCGGAATCGGAAGGTCGTTGGTCCATGTACCGGATGCCGGCACCTCGAAGACATTGACGCGGTAATTTTCGGTTTCGCGGTCATCAATGATGAAGTGCGAGGTTCCCCAGTTCGTATGCGTGCGGATGACAGCAGGCGATGCCGCACCGCCGATGTAATAAGTCGCATCTGGATTGGTGCGGATGGGCAGACCGTGTTCGTTTGCGTAAGCGTGCGCTTTGACGATGGCGGCAATGTCATCGGTTTTACCGTCGCCGACAGCGCCGAAGGCTTCATAAGTGACAAATTCACACATGGTTATCTCTCCTTTGTATTACGTTGGTTTTCTCCATCATACCCGATTTTTTCTGAAATGTCAAGAGTTTTCGCAGATTTGCTTGATTTTTTCGGAAATTGATGGTATAATAGTTGCCATATATCTTACGATCCTTTACGCACAAAGAACATATCATCAGGAGTACCTATGAAACGTATACTCACAGCAGTCCTGCTCATCGCCATGACAATTTCACTCACCGCCTGCTTTGGCGCCGATGAAAACGATACCATCGACAAACGCACATTGATAACCTCCCCCGCCCCCGGACAGCTTCTGGAGGAAAACAGCATTCTCCGCCGTCCCGATGCCGCAGCCAATGTCGAAGATTATGCCGCTGTCACGGAAACGGCACCGGCTGACACCGAAAAGCCGGTCGATACCAACACGCCCGCTGCCGATGAAACCGCACCGCCGCCGCAGATTGACATTCCGCAGACCAAGGAAACACGGCTGTCCTTTGTTGCCGTCGGTGACAATATCATTCACTCCGCCATCATGGAAGATGCAAAAAACCATGCAGGTGACGGCGAGGAATACAGCTTCCAATACATCTACGACCATGTCCGCGACGAAATTTCCGCAGCAGACGTTGCGTTTGTCAATCAGGAAACGCTGCTCGGCGGTAAAAACCTCGGCTACTACGGCTATCCGAACTTCAACGGTCCGCAGGAAGCGGGTGACGCGCTGGTCGATGCCGGATTTGACATTGTCTGTATTGCAACCAACCATATGTGTGACATGAACGAAGCCGGTCTTGCAGGTACACTTGATTACTGGGAAAAACAACCTGTCACACTGATCGGCGGATACCGGAACGCAGAAGATTATGAACGCATCCGGGTTCTGGAAAAGAACGGTGTCAAAATCGCGCTGCTTGCCTATACCTACGATCCTTACACGACCAACGGCATGAAATTACCGTCCTCCTCCGAGCTGATCACACCGATTTACAATGAAGACGTCATTCGCCGGCAGGTTGCCGCCGCAAAGGAAGTCGGTGACATCGTCATCGTCAATATGCACTGGGGACAGGACTCCTCCTTCACCGTCAACGCGGAGCAGAAAAAATATGCACAGATTCTCGCCGACTGCGGTGTGGATGTCGTCATCGGCGAACACCCGCACGTGCTTCAGCCGATGCAATGGATGGACGGCAAAGACGGACACAAAATGCTTCTGACCTATTCCATCGGTAATTTCCTTTCCACCATGTATAACGACTACTTCATGGTCGGCGGTATGCTGTCCTTCGATATCGTAAAGAATCAGGACGGAACGCATGTGGAAAACCCGCTTCTTATCCCGACTGTGACCTATTATGATGTCAACCGCGCCAACCTTTCCATTTATTTCCTCGATGAATTCACGTCGGAGCTGGCATCCTCCCACGGCACAAACGCCCACGGTGCGACCTCAATCGAGAAGCTTCGCGGTTATGTGACCAATGCCATTCCCAAAGAATTCCTTCCCGCATCGTATCAGTCATAAAAATCAGCAGCAGACGGATCCCGCAGACACATCGGCGGCGATCCGTCTGCCTTTTGTTTCGCAATCATGAACAAATCGCCGAAATGTTTACCTAACCTTCACAAAAGGAAAACACAGGATTTACGATTTGTTAAAAATTTTCAGATATAATAATAACACAAGCAGCAAGAAAGGAAGGTGAGCAGTATGGCAAATGACCGCGACAGAGAAAACAGCTTCGGCGGATTTCAGTATCGCTGGAACTATGATGAATATCAGAAATCGCTTCAGCGCAAACGCAAAAAATCCGCGGCACGCGGAATGCGGGCATTCTGTCTGACCACCGTATTTGTCTTTCTGCTCTGTACCGCATCCCTTCTTGTTGTCCTCACCGCTTCTCTCCTGCGCGGAATGATCCACAGCTTTCCGGCATCCGCTCCGACACCCCAGGATGCAGCCCTGTCTCTGCCGCTGGCAGACAGCGAACCGCAGACCTCCGAAACGCCGGAACCGCAGCAGCCCCAGTCTCCGGATGCACCGACAACTGAGCCGCTTCAGGAAAATTTGCTTCCCGAAGTACCGGACAATAAAAATGAAGCAACAGAAGATGCGCCGGCACCGTCCCTTTCCCAGACAGAGCCCGCCCCCGCAGCTCCTGAGAATGTCCCGGCCGAAACGGAACCGGTCATCATGCAGAGTACGTTCCGTGACGAATTTGCTCCGTCCGACGGTAAGAATCTGTTTGCCGCGATGACCATCAGTGAAATTGCCGAGGCGTGTTCCGCATCCACTGTCACCATCCAGTGCAGAAATACAGAATATCATTCCATCGGCTCCGGTTTCTTTCTGACCGACGACGGTTATATCGTTACCAATTATCATGTCATCCGCCGTTATGATGCCTATCAGGTTCTGCTGTGCGACGGCAGTACTTATGAGGCGGAATTTGTCAGTGCAGAGCCGACACTGGATCTTGCACTTCTGAAAATCGACGCACAAAACCTGCCAGTTGTCACGGTCGGCTCCTCGGATGATACCGCCATCGGCGATCAGGTTGTCGCCATCGGCACGCCGGGTTCGGTCAATTTTGCAGGTACTGTGACCTACGGCTATGTCTCCGGGCTGGATCGACGTGTTGAAATCACGGATCTGGAGGACAATGTCATCGGCCATATGGATATGATTCAGATCACTGCTGTCATCAATCCGGGCAACTCCGGCGGTCCTCTGTTCAACTGCTTCGGAGAGGTCATCGCCATCAACACCATGAAGCTGACCGGCGACGGCTTTGAAGGAATGGGATTTGCCATTCCGATCACCGATGTCTATGCAACACTGACCGAGAAAATCGACGCGCACCGCACGGCAAATGCACCCCAGACAGAAGCTGCGGAGGAGGTTCTCTCCCCGGATAACGAAAGCGCGGAAAGCGACAGCATACCGACACCTGACGAGACAGAGGAATCCACACCCGAAACCGAGGAGATTTTCATTGACGAACGCCCATATGCCGCATTCGGTGTCCGGTGCGAAACCGTCACAGAAAAAGAAGCGCAGCTTTATAAGCTGCCGATCGGTGTCATCATCCGCTATATTGATCCCGCTTCCAACGCCGAACAAAACGGTCTGCGGACAGGCGATATGATTCTCACCGTCAACGGCACACCGATTCTTGATGTTGCCGCGCTGGATGCCTGGGCACAGAATGTTCGCGTCGGCGATACAGCAGAAATCGTGATCTTCCGCGCAGGCACAGAAATGACGCTGACCGTCACGTTTGCCGATGCCGCAGCATCAGACACAGAAGCAGCAGATACCACCCTTCCCGATGCCGCATAAAACCGTTTTTCCCTGGACTGCAATGCAGAGATGTATTGCAGTCCGGTTTTTTATTCCATCCCATTGACAAGCATCCGGTACCGTGATATAATGACAGTAATTCAAACGACAGAAAGAAGGTTTTTTCCATGAAAATCGGTATCACCGAAAGCTCTTATCATCTCTATCCCAAGGAAAACCGCTATCACCACATCAAATCGGACGGCTATGACTATGTTGACTTCAGCATGTCCAACACAGAACAGGAACCATATACCCTTGAGGGGGATGCATTCGAGGCATTCTTTGCACAGGAACGCGCAATGGCGGACGAGGCCGGCGTTACCATATGGCAGGTACACGGTCCGTGGCGCTGGCCGCCGCAGGACGGAACCGAAGAGGATCGGGCAGAGCGCATGGAAAAAATGAAGACCTCCATCCGCGGAACCGCACTGCTCGGCTGCAAAAACTGGATTGTGCATCCGATCATGCCCTTTGGTATCAATGAGCTCGGCACAGAAGACGCACAGAAGACATGGGACCTCAATGTGGTATTCATGCGTGAGCTTCTGGCTTATGCAAAGGAATACGATATCATCATCTGCTTTGAAAACATGCCGATGCCGAACTTCTCACTCGGTTCAGTGGAAGCAATCATGCGCTTTGTCCGTGAAATGGACGACGATCATTTCCGCGTTTGTCTGGACACAGGCCATGTCAATGTCTTCCCGGAACAATCGCTGTATGATGCGGTTCTCATGATCGGTGACAAACTGCAAACCCTGCATGTACACGACAACTCCGGCAGATCGGACGAGCATAAGCTCCCTTGGTTCGGTACAGCGGATTGGGGAGGCTTCGGTCGCGCACTTTGTGAAATCGGCTTTTCGGGTGTTTTCTCCTATGAAACCGGACCGTCCCGTTCCCTTCCGCTCGATTTATATGGGGATATGCTGCGGTTTATGGTCAAATCTGTACAGTACATTCTGGACGAAACGGAGGCTTCTTCATGAGTACCGCAAAATCCAAAAAGAAGCTCGTGATTCTTGCCGCTGCTGCTCTGATCATTGCCGCAATTATTTTCGCTGTGATCACCGGCAGCCGGATCCAGCGCATTCAGAATGAACTGGATCTGGGAATGCGGTATCTGGAGGAGTTCGATTACATTTCCGCCCGGTTTGCATTTGAAGGTGTTCTGGCAATCGACGACCGGAATGCAGATGCATACCTTGGTCTCGCCGAAATTGAATATCAGTTCGGTATGCCGGAGGAAGCGCTTGCAATCATGGAACGTGCGCTTACCAAGGTCTCCGATGAACGGCTGGAGGAGCGCCGCATGTTCTATGCAGATGCGATTCCCACACCGGAGGACATCATCGAACTGGAAAACAAGGATCTGGAAACCGTTCTGCTCTACACGCTCGGCAAGCCGGACGGAAAACTGTATCAGGCGGATCTGGACCGTGTGAGTGAAATCTACTGTGCCGGCTATATGTATCCGCAGGTGGCAATCACCTTTGAGGATGATACATATGTACCGTCCGACATCGGCTATGATGCTGACGGTCAGCTGGTCACAGACTATGAAGCCATTGTCGAACCGATTTCGATTGCATTTGATGCGTCCATTGCCGGCTTTGCGGTTCACTGCCGCAATGCCAGCCTGTTCATCGAACAGCTGACACTGGATGACGAAACCATGCGCATCCTGCCTCTTGTCCGCGGTCTGCAATCCCTGTCTGTCTGGGGTTCGGTCGATCTGTCTCTTTTGCAGAATTTCCGCCATTTGGAAAGACTTTCCATGCTCATGTCCGATATCACAGACTTCAGCCCACTGTTCCGCACAGGTGCCCTTCCTTCCCTGACCTCGTTTTCTGTCGTGGATGAAGGCATATGGTCTGAAGAAAACCAGGGATGGGTACTTAACACCATCGATATCACCGGCATTCATGCCATCACTTCACTGGAAGAAATCAGCATAGAGTCCGTTGCTGCCGTCCGCGGACTTGCCGATGCTGCTGCGCTGCCGAATCTGTCCAGCCTCTTTTTGATGACAGAACAGATCGATCTGACACAGCTTGCCGCCGCATCGCATCTGAAGACGCTGCGGATTGACGGCTCCGGCGAAACGATGCTGGACACCTCCGCCATGTCCGCAATGACAGCACTGGAATACTTTATGTTCTATGGCTGTAAACTCTCCGATCCTGCACAGCTTGCCCCGCTGATCTCGCTGAAAAAACTCGATTTGTCCGGTCTTGGACTGTCTGACATTTCGTTCCTTTCGGGCATGACGCAGATGGAATATCTGAATCTCACCGACAACGCGATCACCGATATCTCCGCACTCTCCGGCATGTCGGCACTGATCCGTCTTGATATGAACAACAATCAGATCGCCGATGTCACGCCGCTGTCAGAAAAACCGCAGTTGGAACATATCCGCATGGAGAACAACCGCATTACGCATCTGTCCGGCATTACGGGGCTGACGGGACTGAAATACCTGCTCATGTACGGCAATCCTGTCACCACAATTGCCGCTGTTGCCGATATGCCCGCGCTTATAGATCTGCGTGTCGATGATGCTCAGATTACCGACTGGTCGCCGGCAGATCATGTGCAATACATCAACACCAACAATGACTACTGGGGCAATTCCCCCTGGCGGTAAACAAAACGGCATCCGCTCACCTTGTGTGAAACGGATGTCGTTTCTTTTTGTTTATTCCTCCGAATGCTCGGATACGGCCGCCGCATCAATCGCTGCAAGAAGCTCCCGTTCACTGTCAATGTCAGAGGGAAATGGATGCGTTTTTGCACAGGCTTCAAACCGTCCGCGAATCACACCCGCTTCTGCCGTATCGGCATTGAGCAGAAGGGCTGCCGCATATTGTGTACGCAGAATCGTCGGGTTGGTTTTCATCGCCTTCATAAAGGATTTCAGCTCTTTTGTCAGCAGTGCTTCGGCTTTGGACTTTTGCCCGAGCAGAAGCAGACAGGTCATGCGGTCGCAGTGCAGAAGTGAGCGATGAACCCCGACCATTCCGGTCTGTTTTGCACACAGTTCACGGATGGCTTCTTCCGCTTCGGCATATTTTCCTTCATCCAACAAACGGTTGCACGCAAGGACCGCGATCACCGCAATCATGCTGTTTTCAAGTGAAGCACCGTTGGGAACGACAAACCATGCCGCCGGCATATCGCGCAGACGTATCCCGCGTGCCGTGGCTTCTGCAACGAGCAGCTGTATCCGGGTTGCTTCCATGGCATCAAGCGATTTTGACTGTGCATACAGATTGTAGCCGTCGTTGTCGACCGCACCCAGCCGCATCGGAATGCCGTTCATCATCGCATAAGCGATACCAACGATCACACCGATCAGGAAAAACAGCGACAGAAGCGGTATGGATGACGTAACAAGATACAGCGGAAAGAACACCGCCGCCGCGATCAGATTCATCAGTACCCCGCCGAGATGATACAGTGCAAACGGAATTTTTCCATCCACAGGTTCCGGCGGCACAAGCAGACACTGCCCGCCGGTTCCCGCCAGCTGCATCCGGCGGACTTTGATTTTGCCGCTGTCCGAATCCCGCAGAAACGTCAGCGAGAAAATGCGGAACAGAGAAAATCGATAACCGGTCAAAAGCCCGAATACCAGATGCCCTGCTTCATGGATGATGATCTGCGCATAAATCATCACATACATACCGCAAAACAACACTGCAAAGGATAACAGCGTCTGCCAAAGATCCCCGTCCGCCGCCGTTTCGCCGAGATAATACCCGATAAACCAGCCGCAGACACCGCCGATGCATAAAAAGAACAGCAAACCGATGTATTTGCGAATGTCAATCTTTTTCCGTTTTTCTGCCATAATTATACTCCTGTATCTGTTTTTCTTACATTTTAGCACAGATTACGCCGGATGTCAAGAAAAACGAAAGGGATTGCCGCACATCCTGTACTGCAATCCCTGTTGTTTTGAGATCGTTCCGGGATCTCACCGCAGCTTCACGAACCGTCTCCGCTCCCACCTTCCTTCGCCGCGGCACGGATGATCTTCCGTACCGTATCCGAGGAAAGATAGTAGCGATCCGATATTTCCGAAACCGACACATTCCGCTCGAACAAGGAACGGATTTCCGCGTTTCTTGTCGCGTAGCGGGCCTTTGTGCCGTTGCGGTGACCCCATTCTGTTTTGCCTTCTGTTTTCGCGGGAATGTAGATCGACTCACCGTCCACATATTTCTGAATTTCTTCAATCAATGCGTCCGGCAGTACGCCGCGGGCGTTTTTGTAAACCAATTTCACCTGCTCCTTCCGTGCGGTATCACGGAACATGCCGGTGTGCCGTCTCCTTTTGTTACGGATACGACACGCGCCGTTTCCGTGATGTGTCATGTCCCCCTGTGGAACAAAACACCCGGCAAAAGCAGGTCAGCCGCACCTGCCTGTGCCAAGGAGCCGCCCCCTCTCCGTGCAAGGACAGGTGTGACCGGCTGAGAGTCCGGTCATACCCACGCGCGAGGATGGGAAGCTGTATCATTTTGCTGCCGCAGGAGTTAAATGAAAATCACCTTTTTTGTTTCGGATCCGTTCATGATAACGTTCATTCTTTCAACTCCTTTCGACAATGATTTGACTGCAAATTCGGACCGTTTTGCGCCTTAATGAATATTATACTGCAAAACAGCCGAAATTGCAAGGGAAAGTTTGGTTATAGGCATTCTTGCCGTTTTTACTGCTTCATGATGGCAAGCGTCTGATCTACCAGCTCATCCACAGAAACATTGTTGTTGTCCTTGATGGAGGTCAGGAGACGACCGCCGAACGGAGCAGACCAGTACGCAGGGATACCTGCGGCACCGTTGCGCATACCGACAATCGAGCCGACCGTTGCACCGTTGCAGTCGGTATCAAATGCCGCCTGCACTGCTGCACAGACAGACTTGCCAAAGTCGCCTTCACCGACCAGCAGAGCCATCGTTACGATCATCGCATTGGAAATGGTGTGACACCAGCCGTGCGCCGTGTTTTCGTTGTAGGTTTCGTGAATCTTTTCGATGATCTGTTCACGGTCAAGACCCTCGCGGTACCACGCAATGACCTTTTCCACGTCATGGCGCAGACGGCAGTCGGCGGGAATCTCGTCCAGACCCGCTTCAATGATCGTCATGATGTCGTCGGTGACAGCTGCCGCAGCAATCATAGCTGCGCAGAACATCTCACCGTAAATGCCGTTCTTGATGTGGGAAATGGAAGCATCGCGCCATGCCATATCTGCTGCTGCCGCAGGATCACCGGGGTTGATGTAGCCGAAGAAGTCTGCACGGATCTGTGCGCCGATCCATTCACGGAAGGGATTGTAGTAGGTTGCGGTTTCGGGCGGAATCAGACCCATCGCACCGTTTCTGTACGCGATGCGTTCTGCCGTGCAGAGATCGAGATACGGAATCAGACGCAGCCAACCCTCCATGACATCGCCGGGCGTAAAGCTCTTGCCGTACATCTGAATCATCTTCATACCGAACACTGTGTAGTTGGTATCGTCATCGACCGGCTCAATGCCGCCGATGTTGTCCGCCCACGTGGAGTTGACATTCAGATGCGCATCGGCAATCAGCTGCTCGGAAAATTCACCCTTTGTGATATACTTGTGCATCGGATAGTTATCCGTGCCGCGCAGAAGCGTGTAAAGCTGCGGACGGCGCATACCCTCAACCGGCTTGCCGAGCAGACAGCCAGCAATTCGCCCGGTCCATGCACCGACGATCTTTTCACGCATGGTATCGGGATCGGCTTTTTGGAGTGCATGACGCTTCGCCGGACGTGCGGCGAGAATGCCCTCAAGGTCAGAAGGTTCCGTATACGCATAGTCGTCACGGATGGGTGCATTCAGCATCTGATCGGTGATCTTTTTTGCGGTTTCGTCCCACGCGTGTCCGCTGCGGGATATCGTTTCGCACATGTCACGGAACGCGGCAACATCATGACCTTCGTCCAGACACTGTTCCCATTCGGTCAACATATCGGGTGCGGTATGCACCCAGGGCTGATAAATCAACATAGCTGAAAATCCTTTCATATCTGTTTTCTGTCGCGGTGAGACATCCTCACCGCTGTCTTATTTTTATCATACCACAAACCCGTGTTTTTTTCAAGACTTTTTTCAGATTTTACCTGTTTCTCTTGACTTTGGCACCGTTGTTTGGTATAATGGAAACAGGATGGGGTAATCTGCCCCAGGAATTTATTCATTTTCACGAAAGGATGGCACACACCGATGAACTGGAAACTCACCCAACTCGGAGACAACACCACGGTCGCATTTGCTGCCGACGAGCTGAACAAATACCTGAAGCGCATGGACAGAGGTGCGCGCGTTTCGCGTATTCTGACTGACAAGTACGATGAAAAGAACGAAAACGCGCTTTATATCGGTCTGGATCCCGCATTTGCAGCACTGCTCCCCACCGTTGACGACCCCGCACGCGATGATGCAATTTATGTCAACGTTGCAAATGGCGCAGGCATCATCACCGGTACCAATCCCCGCAGCGTACTGATTGCCGTTTACCGCTACTTAAAGGCACTCGGATGCGCATTCCTTCGTCCGGGTAAGGACGGCGACATCATCCCGAAATGCATTCCCGAAGCAACGCCGGTCTATGTTGCAGAAGCAGCCTCCTACCGTCACCGCGCGATTTGTATCGAAGGCGCTGTCTCCTATGAGCATGTCGCCGATATGATCGACTTTATCCCCAAGATCGCCATGAACGGTTACTTCGTACAGTTCAAGAAGCCTTACGAATTCTTCACCCGCTGGTATAACCATACCACCAATCCCCTCATGCCCGCAGAACCGATGACGGAAGCTGAAATGGACGGCATGTACGATATGCTCCGCGGAGAAATCACAAAGCGCGGTCTTATGTACCACGCAGTCGGTCACTCCTGGACCTGTGAACCGTTCGGTGTTCCCGGTACCACCTGGACGCCCGTGGAAGGAGAAGCACCCGATTGCATCGCGCCGATTCTTGCAAAAGTAAACGGCAAGCGCGATTTCTGGGGCGGCGTTCCGCTGAACACCAACCTGTGCTATTCCAATCCCGCAGTCAGACAGTCGGTTGTTTCGGATATCGTTTCCTACTGCGAGGAGCATACCGATGTCGATTATCTGCATTTCTGGCTGGCAGACGGCTCCAACAACCACTGTGAGTGTGAACGCTGTCGTGAAATCCCCGCCGACTATTATGTCATGATGCTCAATGAGCTGGATGAACGCCTGAGTGCCAAGGGCATCGATACCAAGATCGTCTTCTTGATTTACGTTGACCTGCTCTGGGCACCCGAAAAGCAGAAGATCAACAATCCCGACCGTTTCGTTCTGATGTTTGCACCGATCACCCGTACCTATTCCAAGACCTATACCGTTACCGAAGAAGAGCTGGCAGCAGTCGAGCTGGCTCCGTACACAAAGAACAAGCTGACAATGCCGCGTTCCGTTGCGGAAAACGTCGCCCGTCTGCGCCGTTGGCAGGAGATTTTCTCCGGTGACAGCTTTGACTACGACTACCATCTGGTGCTCGATGAAAACAACGACCCCGGCTCCATCTCCTGCGCCAAGATTCTGGCAGAGGATATGCGCAACCTGCGCGACATCGGTCTGAACGGCATGAACAGCTGCCAGACCCAGCGTATCTTCTTCCCGACCTCCCTGCCGATGCTCGCCATGGGTGAAACCCTGTGGAACCGCGACGCGGCATTCTCCGATATCGCACGCGATTACTTCACCGCCGCATTCGGCTCCGACGGCATCAAGGTCGCCCGTTACCTCGGTATTCTCTCCGATCTGTTTGATCCTGCTTACCAGCGCGGTGAAAAGCCGATCCTGGACGAAGACAAAGCAAGAGAATTTGCAAAGATTCCCGGCATCATCGCCGATTTCATGCCGACCATCACAAAGAACATCGCCGCACCGCACGTCAATGCGACCATTAAGAAGTCCTGGCAGTATCTGCTTTATCATGCACAGGCATCGACCCTGTTCGCAAAGGCATGTGCATACCGTGCCGACGGCATGAAGGAAGACGCTTCCTCTGCCCTCGATGCACTGATTGCCTACTACAACCAGGTGGAGTGCGAAATCCATCCTGTCTTTGATGTTTACAAATTTGTACAGGCAATGAAGCGGAAGTTTCAGTAATCCGTGAACATCCGTCCTCTTTCTGAAAGGATATTCACGCAATGAACTGGAAACTCATACAGCTCGGCGGTCATTTGGCCATTGCGTTTGCCGCCGATGAGCTGCATCGCTGTCTGCGGCAGATGGACCGTGATGCGCGTGTGTCACGTATCAAAGCCGCCCATTACGATGAAAACAGCCAAAATGCGCTCTATATCGGTATGGACCCTGCGTTTGCACCGCTGCTTCCGCAGGTGTCCGATTCCGCCCGCGACGATGCGATTTATATCAATGTCTCCGGCGGTGCCGGCATCATCACCGGAACCAATCCGCGCAGTGTTCTGATTGCGGTTTACCGGTATCTGCGCGCGCTCGGATGTGCATTTGTACGCCCGGGTGCAGACGGCGAAATCATTCCGCACTGCATCCCCGAAGCCAAACCCGTATACCTGGCAGAAGCGGCGTCCTACCGGCATCGCACCGTCTGTATCGAGGGTGCCGTGTCCTATGAGCATGTCGCGGACATGATCGATTTTCTGCCGAAGATCGCCATGAACGGCTACTTTGTACAGTTCAAAAAGCCCTATGTCTTCTTTGAGCGCTGGTACAGGCACGCCTGCAATCCGTATATGCCGGCAGAGGCGCTGACGGATGAGGAAATGGACGGCATGTACGATATGCTCCGCGCGGAAATCCTGAAGCGCGGGCTGACCTATCACGCGGTCGGTCACTCCTGGACATGCGAGCCGTTCGGTATCCCCGGCACTACATGGGATCCGGTGGATGGACCCGCCCCCGAAACCGTCTCCCCGATTCTCGCAAAAATCGGCGGCGTGCGTGACTTCTGGCGCGGTGTTCCGCTGAATACCAATCTCTGTTACTCCAATCCTGCCGTCAGAGCTGCGGTGGTATCCGATATCGTCTCTTACTGCGAGGCGCATCCGGAAATTGACTATCTGCATTTCTGGCTGGCGGACGGTGTCAACAACCACTGTGAATGTGACCGCTGTAAAGCGAATCCCTCTGACTACTATGTCATGATGCTCAACGAGCTGGATGCCCGTCTGAGCGCAAAGGGCATTGAAACAAAGATCGTCTTCATTGTCTATGTCGACCTGCTCTGGGCTCCCGAAACAGAAGTCATTGAGAATCCCGATCGGTTTGTGCTGATGTTCGCGCCGATCACCCGTACCTACTCGGGAACCTACGATCTGACCGAAGAAGAAATTGCGGATGCCGCACCGGCACCGTATGAAAGAAATGCTCTGGAATTTCCGCAGTCATCTGCCGAAAACATCGCACATCTGCGCGCATGGCAGAAGACCTTCTCCGGTGACAGCATGGATTTTGACTATCACATGGTCATGGATCCGTACAGCGACCCCGGCTCGGTCACACAGGCGAAAATGCTTGCCCGGGACATGCACAGTCTTGCCAATCTCGGTCTTGGCGGCATGAACAGCTGTCAGGTACAGCGCTGCTTCTTCCCGACCTCCCTGCCGATGCTGGCGATGGCGGAAACGCTGTGGAACCGCGATGCGGTATTCTCCGATATCGCACGTTCCTATTTCACATCGGCCTTCGGTCCCGACGGCATGAAGGCGGCACGATATCTCGGTGTCCTCTCCGATCTGTTCGACCCCGTTTATCAGCGGCGTGACCGTGCAATCGAGGATGAGGACAAAGCGAGAATCTTTGCCGGGATTCCCACTGTCATCGACGATTTCCTGCCAACGATCACAAAGAACATGGCAGCCCCGCACACGCATCCCACCATCCGGCAGTCATGGAAATATCTGCTTTATCACGCGCAGGCATACGCACTTTACGCAAAGGCCTGTGCCTATCGGGCAGATGCCATGTACGACGAGGCGCAGGCGGTTATTGACAGCCTGATTGCCTACTGCGGACGCATTGAAGAAGAGGTTCACCCGGTCTTCGATGTCCACAGGTTTGTTGAATTCATGAACCAGTTCTGCTGGTAAAAAAAGATTCCCGTCACTCAAGCGAGCGGCGGGAATTTTTATGTATCAGCTTTGATAAAGGTATGCAAACCGTCCCATCGGCGCGGTATCACCGTCGCGGTAGAATGCGATGATGTCGTCCAGCGGAATGTTGTCCACCCACTTGAAGGAGAACGTGACAGGATCCGACACAAGACCGACGAACTCGCGCGGCAGGGTCAGCATCATCCGCGTTCCTTCACACAGATACTGAACAACCGTGTGATCACACCATGTACTGCCGGTCCACTTTTCCACAATCGCACATCCATTACCGGCAGATTTGCGGTTGACGGCGTAGTTATAGCCGTTCCAGCCGGTATCAGGATCACCGTCGGTGTTGAGCAGAAGCATCATGCCGTTTTCGGCATCGGGCATGACAATCTCGTCGGCACATTCGACATAGAAATAGAAATTCCGCTCGTCGCGCAGAACCTTTGCACGAATGATATCGTTTCTGCCGGTATCATTTTTATAGTGCGTGGAGCCAAAGCCGTCGCAGTCGCGGTGAACAGTTGTGCCGCGGTCATTGTAATAGACCGGTTCTGCATCTGCAAAATCTTCAAAACAAACGGCGGTTTTCGGAGCAGATGCCGCCGGGCGCTTTCCGGTACCCTTGAAACGTCGAATGTTGGAGCAGAGCTGTAAATAGTAGTTGTCGCGGATACCGTCGGCATCGGGTTCGATGTCACGGCTGTATTCCAGATTGTACTGATCGACAAATGCAAGCTGTGTGGAATTTGGATCATCGATCCACGGTTCATGCCAGCGACCCATGATCCATTCGTTCCAGCCGGTGACAAAGACGATGTCGGGATCAACATCAAGCGCACGTTCCCACTGCTCCTGGAAGTTGTAGCCGTACTTGTAGGAGTCCTCGTCAAGGAAAGCCTCGCCGAATTCGTGTGTGTAGCTGCGTCCGAAGGTATGCGGTGCATTGAAGCATGTACACAGCTTCTGTGCATTGCAGTTCTGTGCAACACCGACGGTCATCATCTCGCAGGAGCCGTCCTCACGCTCACCGAATTTATGCTGCGGCGCTTTTTCCAGCCATCCCCACATCGGCTCCGGCCATGTATCGCCAAAGCCGTATGACGGCTGTCCTGCACGGAACGTAAAGAAATCGCGGATTTCATCGAGCAGTGCCGTATCAAAGTCACAGACGCCGGTCTCGGGCAGCGAGCCGCGGTAGCCCATGATCATCGGCTTGCCGTCGAGCATATACCAAAGGTCCCGATAACGTCCGGGCTTGTATAGATCCTGATACAAAGTGCGGAGCATATCCTCGGAGGTCTTTGCGATGCCGAAATTGAGCATAAATGCTACTTTCGGCACACGAATACCATCCGCACGTGCCGCACGCAGACCCGCAAGCAGCGGTTCATACGACTGCTTCCAGATCAGCGAGCCGTTGGTACAGTCAAACAGCAGAAAGTCCACACCGGCATTGGCAAGCATGACCGCATGACGGCGGATGATGTACGGATCGCGGTTCAGATAGTAGCCGTACAGCGGCTCGTTCCAGTTGGTGATGGTCGGGCGGCCGTTTTTCGTCCAGACAGGATGGTTTTCGTTGTATTCCGCCCCCGGATATTCGCGCAGAACCTGCGTCAGATTGAGCGGCTCGGGCGAGGACTGCTGGTCACGCCACGTCCAGTAGAAAATACCAACCTGACGGTCCATACGGCGGCGTCCGACATCCTCGCAATTTTTGACCGCACGTCCGAGCTCGTCCACGGCAACCCACGTTTCATGTCCGTTGTCAATGACACATTCCTCAGGAATCGGCTCGTAGGCAATGTCGTCATACGGGGAGTGATCGAGCAGCTCCACGCGCAGAAGGTTCAGTTTGCCCTCCGGCACCAGATACAGCGTTTTTGTGCCGGTGATCGGCGCGATATCGGCATAGGTAACCTGCTCGCCGACATAAGAGGTCGCCATGACGATGCCGTAAACGGTGCCGTCACTGTCACAAACCCGGACCTGCGTACAGCCGTCGGCACGGTCATAGCAGATGCGGATGCCGCAGATTCCGTCGGCACAGTCTACGTCATCCAGCCGGTACATCCGCGGCGCATCGTCTGTTTTGGG
Source organism: Oscillospiraceae bacterium (assembly GCA_015064785.1). Lineage (GTDB taxonomy): Bacteria > Bacillota > Clostridia > Oscillospirales > CAG-272 > RGIG3925. Next base: position 39,154 of record SVRM01000004.1, on the reverse strand, counting down.
GGTCAGCGTCAGCGGTGCGAAACCGGAATTGGTGTCCGTGGAAAAAATCCATTGCTTCATAGGTGTGATCTCCTTTGCTATTTTTCATCAAACTGAGTATATCACACCCATCCGCCGCTGTCAAGGGTTTTGCGCCATCTCCTCGAGATTTTCGCCGTCATGCACCACACGCAGCAGCGGTGTCACCCCGGCACGGACCACATCTGCCGCACCGATCGTCTGCCGTACACCGTCTGTCCCTTCCAGCGTCATCACACATGCCGAGGAACCGCCCAGCCGACGGATGCGCGACAGTTGTGCATGCATCAGCCGCTCTCCAGCGTTGACCGCCTGCCCCTCCTGCACGTAAAAATGGCAGCCCTCCGCTGTGTTCTGTCGACCGGGATGCGCCTCCCCGATGCCGACAGAGACTTCGGTTCCGCCGTTGGAACAGATCGATATGCGGTTGCCGCCGCGCCCGATGTGTGTCACCACGCCGCCGACGGGAGACACCACGTCCCCGTTTTCCTCATCAAAAAAATCAATGGCATATGACGCACCGCCAAGACGGCGTACCGTTCCGCTGCCCGGTGCGCACAGTGTTTCCGCGTGTTCTCTCGTTTGTTTCATCCCGCTGTTACCTCCGCATTTCAGTACGGATATTGTAACCCACAGCCGGCGGCTTATGCTGTGTATCCCGAAAAATTACGCGGAAACGCAACTTTTTTTCAAACGTAATCATGAGTTCACATTTGTCGTTTATAATGATGGTAACGACAAATAACGAAAGGAGTTCCCGCCATGACACACCGCCGCATCCTATGGTTCCCGCTTCTGCTGCTCCTGCTTTTCTTCACATCCTGCGACACCGCAGATGATCCCGCACAGACCGCCGATACAACACCTGCCCCTGTGACAGCGTCCATCGACGCGCTGACCGACACACCGGGGAACAGCCGTCTCTGTACCGATCTGCTGACCGTCACCGCAGCAACCCTCGATATTCCCGATGAACTGTTTGTTTACGATCTTCGCACTGTACAGACACAGGGAGAGACTGTGATCCTGCCGGGTTCTGTCAGCAGCGGCAGAGCCTATGCCCGCTACGACAGCACCGGCACATTCCAAGGGATCACAACCCCGGTATCGCCCGCAGAGGATGCCCACAAAACAGCGAATCATCTTCCGCTTGCGGACGGCGGCATTCTCACCGTTCTGCCAATGGATGACAGCGGATGCCACACTGCGGTCTTTTTAGATGCCGCAGGGGATGCGTTCGCCGAGCATCTGCTTCCGCCCGGTTCGAGCGATGACATGCTCCTGCTTGACAACGGCAATCTTTCGGTTTACACAGGCTCGCATGTCACAGTATTTTCGCCGGACGGAGCAATGGTTTTGCAGGCGGAATGTGATAACCGCCACGGAATACCGATCAAGGGTCCCGACAACACCCTGTATTTTCCCCTTGCCCAGAACGAAAAAGCCTATTATACGGTTGATCCCGACACCGGAGACTTTCATCGGTCGGACATTTACACAAAGCCGGACGCGGTGGACCGCAGTGCCCAGCTGATGTTTGACGCTGACGGCAACGCCTATCTGATCGACAAAACAGCCATCTGGGCATATGACCCGGCAGGTGAAGCCGTCACCCCGATGATGGAGTGGAACCGCACCGATTACGCTTTTGACTCCACCACCGTTCTTGCGGTTCTCAATGCAAAAACATACCTGATCTGGATGACGGATCCTCTGACAAACGAACCGACCTTACAGATTCTGTCCGTGCAGGATACAGAGACCACTCCCAAAACGGAAATCCGCCTCGGTCTGCTCGATTACAGCACAGAACCCGCCCTGCTTGGTAAGCTCATCAGCGGCTTCAACCGCGCATCGGCAGACTACCATGTCACACTGACTGTGTATGAACCGGACAAAGATGGCTTTGCGCTGTCCAAATTGGAAGAAGACCTTCTGTGGGGCAATGCGCCGGATATCATGATTTTCGGTACAAACTCGATGACAACCTACCGTGATCTTGCAAACAAGGACTTATTCTTTGATCTGAACCCGTATTTCTTTCCACAGCTGATTCCGGGTGTGGCAGACGGATACGCCGCCGACGGTAAGCTGTACCTGCTGCCCGCAAGCTTCCGGCTGTATACGCTCACTTCTCTGACCGCACTTCTGCCGGATGCCGATACGCTGTCGATTGATACCCTTGCTGCGTACATGGAGAACGTCCCGCAGGATACTGTACCGTTCTCAGCAGAGCCGAACGATGCCGGTGCGTTTCTCGGTTTCCGTTTCCTTGGCACGGCACTGCAGTCCTTTTATGATATGGATACAGGCACCTGCTCCTTTGACTGCCCGGAGTTTGAGACGCTTCTGTCCCTGCACAAAAACATTGCAAACCGGCTTGATACCAAAAATCCCTGCTTCCTTTATGATAACGGAGACGCTTCCGTTCCCAATCTGACGGAAATGCTTGCCACAGGACAGCTTGCGTTTTTGGAAGTGCCGCTCAGCTCGACCACGCAGTATATGCGTACAAAGCGATGGTTTTCCGATGCGGATATCCGCTTCTGGGGCTATCCGACCAAGGACGGTCATACAGCGTATATCGAAAGCGATCTTTCCTTTGCGGTGATGCAGAATACAACGGTTCCGCGCGGTGCGATGACGTTTATGCAGTATGTCCTCTCCGATGCGGTACAAAATTCGAATGCTGTATCCATGCGTGCTTTCCCGGTCACCCATGATGCGCTTGAAAACAGTCTCACCTCACAGCGTTATTTTTACTATCTTCCGGCAAACGATACGAACGCCGGGCAAAGCCGTTATTCAGGCGGATATGTCGGTTCACTTCCCGAACCGATGGACGCACAGCTCATGGAGCGCGGCGGTTATGAGGAGGTCTATATGACCGACGAAGATTTGTCCGTGCTGCGTGCTCTGTTCTATGATATGCCGCAGTACACACTGTGTGACTCCACCATTGAGGAGATTGTGTTAGAGGAAATCGCGGCATATTCCGCCGGTGTCCGTGATGCCAGTGCCTGTGCTGACATCGTGCAGTCGCGCGTGTCGATCTATCTTGCGGAAACGCAGTGAGTCTGTCGTCCGTCTTCTTCAATTTTCATTGACAAAGTGCGGTTTTGGGTGTATAATATTATAAATCACAAGCAAAATCGACATCCAAAAGTGTTTCATATAGAAAAGAAAGGACCCGCGCATGACAGATCATGTTTCCGTTACCGACCTGTTCGGCTCCATGGTGTTTGACGAAGCCACCATGAAATCCAAGCTCCCCAAGGAGACCTTCCGGATGATGCAGGCATCCCTGCACTACGGCAAGCGTCTCGACCCACAGACTGCATCCGTTGTCGCCAACGCCATGAAGGACTGGGCGATTGAAAAGGGGGCAACCCATTACACCCACTGGTTCCAGCCGATGACCGGCATCACGGCGGAAAAGCACGACAGCTTTATCTCCCCGACCGCTGACGGCAAGATCATCATGGAATTCTCCGGCAAGGAGCTTGTCCGCGGTGAACCCGATGCATCATCCTTCCCCTCCGGCGGTCTGCGTGCAACCTTTGAGGCGCGCGGCTATACCGCATGGGACCCGACTTCGTTTGCATTCATTCGCGACAATACGCTGTACATTCCGACCGCATTCTGCTCCTACGGCGGCGAAGCACTCGACCAGAAGACACCGCTTCTGCGCTCGATGGAAGTTATCAACCGACAGGCACAGCGCATTCTGCGTCTGTTCGGCGCACCGACCGACATCAACGTCAAAACAACCGTCGGTCCCGAGCAGGAATACTTCTTAATCGATGAAAAGCACTATGCCGCACGTCCCGACCTGCGCTTCTGCGGCAGAACCCTGATCGGTGCCAAGGCACCCAAGGGTCAGGAAATGGACGACCATTATTTCGGTACGCTCAAGCCGCGTATCAAGGCATTCATGGCAGAGCTGGACGAGGAGCTGTGGAAGCTCGGCGTTCTTGCCAAAACCGAACACAACGAAGGCGCACCTGCCCAGCATGAGCTTGCGCCGATCTTCTCTACCACCAACATTGCCTGCGACCACAACCAGATCACAATGGACCTGATGCAGAAGATCGCGCGCCGTCACGGACTGGTCTGTCTGCTGCACGAAAAGCCGTTCCTCGGTGTCAACGGCTCCGGTAAGCACAACAACTGGTCAATGACAACAAGCACCGGACAGAATCTGCTCGAACCGGGCGACACCCCGCACGAAAACGCACAGTTTTTACTGTTCCTTGTCGCTGTCATCAAGGCGGTTGACGAATATCAGGATCTGCTCCGCATCTCCGTCGCATCTGCCGGCAACGATCACCGTCTCGGTGCGCATGAAGCTCCGCCTGCCATCGTCTCGATGTTTATCGGCGATGAGCTTGCAGCCATCCTCGATGCGATTGAATCGGGCGGTGACTATAATGCAAAGGAAAGCGAAATGATGCGTATCGGTGTCCATGTCCTGCCGAAATTCCCGCGCGACACGACCGACCGTAACCGCACCTCGCCGTTTGCCTTCACCGGCAACAAGTTCGAGTTCCGCTCCCTCGGCTCATCGGCATCCCCGGCGTCCGTCAATATCGTCATCAATACGGCTGTCGCACAGGTACTCGGTGAATTTGCGGACATTCTTGAGGCCGCCGACAACTTCAACGAAGCACTCAACGACCTCATCCGCGACACCATCCGCGCACACAAGCGCATTCTGTTCAATGGCAACGGCTATGACGCTGCCTGGATTGATGAAGCCGCAGTACGCGGTCTGTCGAACTTCCGTACAACGCCCGACGCGCTGGCGCATTATCTCGATGAAAAGAACATTGCGCTGTTTGAAAACAACAAGGTCTTCTCCCGCACCGAGCTTGCCGCACGCAAGGAGATCAACGAGGAGAACTACTGTAAGGTCATCAACATTGAAGCACGCACGATGATCGATATGATCCGCCGTGAGATTCTGCCTGCCGCCGCCGCATACAAGACAAAGCTGTCCGAAACGCTGACGATGGCAAAAGCAGCGTCCTCTGATATTGATCTGCCGTATGAAGAAGAAACGCTCGCGATGCTGTCCAAGTATTCTGCCGCCGCGTTCCATTCGCTCAAGACGCTGGAGGGCGCGGTGAACTCCAAGGACAAGCCGACAGAAACCACCGCACTTGCACACTGGTGCAGCGACATCATTCTGCCTCTGATGGAGGAGCTGCGCTGTGAAATCGACGCAATGGAACCGCTGATTCCGAAGACCCAATGGCCGTATCCGACTTATGGCGATATGCTGTTCTACGGAAACTGAGAAAGGAGAAACTATCATCATGAAAACCCTTGTCATCATCGTTGACGGTATGCGTCCCGACGCCATTGCCGATCATCCTATCGCAAAGAAGATTATGAAAGAATCGGCATATACGCTGAACGCCAGAACCGTCATGCCGTCCGTCACCCTGCCCTGCCATATGTCGCTGTTCCATTCCGTTGACCCTTCCCGTCACGGCACGACGACCAACACTTATATGCCGCAGGTTCGTCCCATCAACGGCATCTGCGAGACATTGTTTGCTGCCGGCAAGACCTGCGCGATCTTCTATAACTGGGAAGAAATCCGCGACCTCGCACGTCCGAACTCTATCGTTCACGCCTACTTTGTCAAGGGTCGTGTCTACGGCTATGAAGATGCCAACAACCGTATTACCGCGGCGGCAATTGACTATCTGACGCACTACGATGTTGACTTTACGTTCCTGTATCTCGGCTTTACCGATATGGCAGGTCACCAGCACGGCTGGATGTCGCCGGAATACATGCACGCCATCGACAATTCTTTTGAGAACATTGAAAAGCTGATCTGCGCTCTGCCCGTCGACTATCAGGTCATCATCACGGCAGACCATGGCGGACACGACCGCACGCACGGCACGGAGCTTGATGAAGATATGGTGATTCCGATGATCTGTCACGGTTCCGCGTTTACTGCCGGTGCTGACCTCGGCATAGTTTCCATCAAGGACGTTGCACCGACCATCACCGCGCTGCTCGGTGTCAAGCCGGATGAGGAATGGGAAGGCAAGAGCTTTTTGGCGTAACACAGTTTTATATACAAAAAAGAGAGAACCGCGTTGATTGGACGCGGTTCTCTCTTGTTTATGTTTGGTTTATTGTCGGTACATTTAGAAAACAACTGTAAATAACAAATAAATTGAAATTGTATCACTCAATCAAACAGAATAATGTGATGCGTCATCCTTGCAAAAAGTTACAAGCACGAAATTTGTCGTCGTTCCCGGCTGAGGAGACAGACATACAACATTCCACCCCTCTATTGCCATATTGTTCATCACAGTTTCAAGCCTTGTAAAATTTCCGGTTCCTAATTCCTCAAACGTGATTTTTTCTCTGACAACTTTATATTGCTTCACATCAATCCCTCCAAAATCTCATTTATCAATACCCTGCAATCAGAACGTCTCCTTTGTGAACTTCTCCCACGGAATCTCCACCGGCGCCTTCTTTGTCAGAATGTCATCGATGTGCATAAGCAGCGGATAATCACCAATGCTGATTTCCCCGCGCTCCGCCTTTTTCTTCACTGCACGGGCAACGCGCTCCGCAACAACGAGGGATTCCAGCGTCACGCCCTGCAATTCGGCTTTTGCTTCGTCGATGTTCAGTCCCCGTCCGAGCAGAATCCCGACGAGCCGCGTTCTGCCGCCGTAAACCGTGACATAGAGATCGCCCGCACCGACACAGAGATTGTCGAGCGTTCCGGCACCCCGCATGGCGAGCAATCCTGCCATCTCGCGCACACTCTGCCCGAAAATCGCCGCCTGTGAGTTGAAATGCAGCTCGGAATCGAGTCCGAACGCACGCTGATTCAGACCGATGGTCAGCGCAATACCGAGCGCGTAGCCGTTTTTCAGCGCAACGGCAGACTCGATGCCGACGACATCAGTGGACAGGCTGATGTGATAGTAATCGGTTTTCATCGCATCCCGCAGCATCCGGAGCGTATCGGGATCGGAGCCGCAGAATGTGACCTCGGTCTGGTCGTGCGCAACAAGCTCGTAGCTGGTACACGGACCGCCGATGGCATTGAGATTGCGTTTCATTCCGCGCGCGGCAAGCCGTTCTGCCCACAGCTGCGGATAGCACAGCAGTGTGCCGTCCTCGGTGTCATAGAGTCCCTTGGTGACGGTGATGATCGGCATATCCTCCGGGATAATCGGCAGAATTTCCTCGGAAAACCAATCGACACCAAACGACGAAACACCGCCGATGACAAACGCCGCACCGTCCAATGCGGTTTTCACATCTTCAATCTGATAATATTCCACACCCGCGGGAAAATCACGGGTAAACTTCGGATGGCGGTTCGTTTTACGGCAGGTATCGATGATCTCGCGGTCGAGCGGTGTACCGACAAGACGCACGGTATTGCCGTTTTCGCGTGCAGGAAAGGCCAGTGCGGAACCCATCATGCCCGCGCCGATGATTGTAATAACAGCCATGGTATTTGTTTCTCCTTTTAATACAGCTGATCCCGGGTAGTGTATCCCGGGATCGATTGTTTATTTACTGACCACGCTTTGCAGGGTAAATACGAATTCACAGTATTCACCCCAGACAGATTTGACCCAGATTTCCTCGTTGTGGGCATCCATGATCGTTTTTGTGATGTAAAGTCCGAGTCCGACACCGGTTTTATCCAGCCCCCGGCTCTTGTCGCTCTTATAAAACCGATCAAACACATACGGCAATTCCGCTTCCGGAATGCCCTGCCCTTCGTTGAAGACCGACACATAGGTCTTTTTGTCATGTGCGGTGATATTGATGCGGTACACGCCGCCGGGATTGGTAAACTTCACGGCATTGTCGCAGATGTTGTACAGCACCTGATGAATGGCATCGCGGTCGGCATACACCGTCATATTGTCGCGGTCACATTCAAATTCGATGTTCAGCTGCTTTTCGTCAATGCGCTGTTCAAACGAAATCAGAATCTGACGTGCCATCTCGCAGATATCGAACGCGGTCATCGTGAACTTGCGGTCGCCTGCCTGGATGCGGGAAATATCGAGCAGAGACGCAACCAGTCTGGACAAACGGCGCACCTCTCCGGCAATCAGCTCCAGATAGTACGGCTGCTTCTCCGGCGGAATCGCGCCGTCAAGGATGCCGTCGATGAATCCGGCAATCGTTGTCATCGGCGTCCGCAGATCGTGTGAGACGTTGGCTAAGAACGAGCGACGCTGATCTTCAACCGTAGCAAGTGAATTTGCCATGTTGTTGAACGCCATCGCCAGCTCAGCAACCTCATCAGAGCCCTTTACCGGAACACGGACATCGAATTTTCCGGCTGCGTACTGTTTTGCCGCACGACTCATTTCCTTCAGCGGCGACGAAATTTTCTCACTGATGAAGTAGACTGCCAGCATTGCCGCAATCATGACCCACATACAGGAGATGAGGATCGTTTTCAGCATCGTCTCAACCAGTCCTGTGATACTGCCCGAGGAGGAGCAGACGAACACCGCCCCGATCACATCCCCGGATTCCTCTCCCGCCGCGGCACTGTCAAACAGCGGCAGAGCACCGACCAGATTCTGTGTATCCAGCAGCGTCAGATCGGACAGGCGTGTTGTCGGAGTATTGCCCGCCGCTATGACCGCTTCCAGCAGAGACGGTTCTACCTGCATTGAGACATACCGTTCATTGCCGACGTCGGTCAGAAGAATCGCCCCTGTCTCGTCAGTCACAAGAACCATCATCTGTTCTTCATTGACCGACAACAGCTCCAGCGACCCGCGCAGAACATCGCGGTTCAGATACACATATTGAGAAAACGAACCGGAATAGCTCTCATGGTAGCTGCCCGCAAGAAAATCAGAAACCGCCTGCGCACCGTCTTCCACCGCGCCTCGCTTGGCATCTCCCGAATACGAGGTCACCATCGAGCAGATTACGCCCGCCAGGACAAAGAAGCTGATGGTGATAATCAGAAGAAAGGCAAGCAGATATTTAGAAAATACGCTTTTCAGCATAGGAATTACTGAAGCAGTTCAAACTTGTAGCCGACGCCCCAGACCGTCTTGAGCACCCACTTATCGGAGACACCCTCCAGCTTCTCTCTCAGGCGTTTTACATGGACGTCAACGGTTCTGGAGTCACCGAGATAATCAAAGCCCCAGACCTTGTCCAGCAGCTGATCGCGCGTGAACACGCGGTTGTAGTTGGATGCAAGGAAGTAGAGCAGCTCCAGCTCCTTGGGCGGAATATCGACAGACTTGCCCTTGATCTTCAGCTCATACTTCAGACGGGAAATCTCAATGTTGTCAAACTTGACCGTCTCCTCATCCGTTGTGGAATCATGTGTTGCACAGCGGCGGAGCATCGCCTTGACACGAACAGAAAGCTCCTTCATTTCCAGAGGCTTGACCATAAAGTCATCCGCACCCAGCTCAAAGCCGAGAACCTTATCGAAGACCTCGCCCTTTGCTGTGACCATAATAATCGGCTTGTTCGAGATTTCGCGAATTTCGCGGCAGACCTGCCAGCCGTCCTTGCGGGGAAGCATGATATCGAGCAGGACAAGGTCCGGCTCATACATCTTGAAATAGGCAACGCCTTCTGCGCCGTCGTTTGCGGTCTTGACTTCGTAGCCTTCGTTTTCCAGATACACCCGCAGCATTTCGCAGATGTTGGTATCGTCATCAATGACAAGAATCTTTGTAGACATAGTGGTACCTCCGTATGATGTATTTGTCATCCGGCTTGTTAAATTGTTAACTTTGTCGGATTTTTGTCTATGTTCATAATTATATTATAACGCCTGCCCATGTCTGCATCATGAAGTATATGTGAACTTTTCTTGAAGTCGCGGAAAAATCTGTCAATTTTCGCTGTTTTCCGTCTCTCCCCGGCGGAATGCACGCGGCGTCATGCCCTTCTCCGCCTTGAAGGTCTTGATGAAATAAGACAGATCGTTGAAGCCGCAGGAAAACGCGATATCGGTAACAGACAGATCGGTTCCCAGCAGCTTGCGGCAGGCACGCTCAATGCGATAGGCATTGACATAAGCAAACGGCGTTTTGTCGGTCATCTGCTTGAAGAAGGTACAGAAGTACTGCGGAGACATATCTGCCGCCGCCGCCATATCGTCAAGTGCAATCGGCCGGTCATAAGCACCGCGGATAAAGGACAGAACATGCTTGAGCTTCTGTACATTCTTTTCATCGCGCGAGGGGAGTGTCTGCATTGACAGCGATTCGGTATATGCATGGTGACCGCACAGCCAGCCGAACATCCGATAGAAGCCGCCGACAACGGCATACCGCGCCTCCTCACCGTCCTCCCGCAGTGCAAGAAATATCGAATCGGTAATCGTGCGCAGAGCATCGGATGACGTGTCTGTATGCGGAAAATGCTCGGTGATAAACAGCGTATGCCCGGTCAGCGAGTCGAAAAAATCGCTCTGCGGCATTGACAGAAACTGCGGCGTATACACAATGCACTCATAAATGCAGTCCTCGGGAACCGCACCGTGTACCACCTCACCGTTGACATACAAAAGATCCCCGGCAGATGCGGTAATGGCACGGTTGTTCAGCGTGATATGCAGAACTCCGGACAGCACACGGATAATCTCGTGCTCGCTGTGCCAGTGATGCTGCATTTCGTACTTGGGGTGCGTGTGATCGATGCGGTACAGACCGAACGGAAACGATGCCGTTCCGTGCTGTTTCAGCTCATTGTAGCTCATTTTACGCCTCCTTTGGTGCATCTGCCATGATTTTCTTAATATCGTTATACTTTATACTATTATAACACAAGTATTTTCTGTTTTTCAAGTATATAATGATAGTATTCATAATAAATTTTCATTTCAGAAAGGAAGCAAAATTATGGCAGTAAACAGATATGCAGGCCAATACCCCGTCATCGGCATCCGTCCCATCGTCGACGGCCGCCGCGGACCGATGATGCTGCGCGAATCCCTCGAACCCCAGGTCTGGGCTATGGCAAATGCAGCAAAGAAACTCTTTGAGGAAAACCTGTGCTATTCCAACGGCGACCCTGTCAAGGTCATTCTGGCTGACACGTGCATCGGTCGTGTTCCGGAGGCTGCGGCTTGTGCTGATAAGTTCAAGAAAGCAGGCGTCGACATCACACTGTCCGTTACCCCCTGCTGGTGCTACGGCTCCGAAACCATGGATATGGATCCCATGACCATTAAGGGTGTCTGGGGCTTCAACGGCACCGAACGCCCCGGTGCGGTTTATCTGGCAGCAGTGCTTGCCGGTCACGCACAGAAGGGGCTGCCGGCATTCGGCATCTACGGTCATGAGGTTCAGGACCTTGACCAGATCACCGATATCCCCGAAGACGTCCAGGAAAAGCTCCTCCGCTTCGGCCGTACCGCAATCGCAGCTGCTACCATGCGCGGCAAGTCCTACCTGCAAATCGGCTCCCAGTGTATGGGTATTGCAGGCTCCATCATCGATCAGGACATGATGGAAGCATACTTCGGTATGCGCGTCGAATCCGTAGACGAGGTTGAAATCCTCCGCCGTATGGAAGAAGGCATCTATGATGAAGAAGCCTATCAGAAGGCACTTGCATGGACAAAGGAACACTGCAAGGAAGGCCGCGACGACAACCCCGAATCCGTTGAATTCCTCGGCGAAAACCGCCGCATCAAGTTCACGGATGAAGAAAAGGAAAAGCAGTGGGAATTCACCGTCAAGATGTACTGCATCATCAAGGATCTGATGTGCGGCAACGACAAGCTCCCCGATGCATTTGTCGAGGAAAAGGTCGGTCACAACGCCATCGCCGGCGGTTTCCAGGGTCAGCGTCAGTGGACAGACCATTGGCCGAACTGCGACTATCCTGAAGCACTGCTCTCCTCCACCTTCGACTATGAAGGTGCACGCGAACCGTACACCCTCGCAACCGAAAACGACGTTCTCAACGGCATGGGTATGCTGATGATGCGTCTGCTCACCCACCGCGCACAGATCTTCGCCGATGTCCGTACCTACTGGTCGGGTGAAGCAACCGAGCGCGTTACCGGCTACAAGCTCGAGGGCAAGGCGGCAGAATCCAACGGTATCATCCACCTGCTCAACTCCGGCGCGGCTTGTCTGGATGCATCCGGTGTCTGCACCGACGAGAACGGCAACGCTGTCATGAAGCGTTGGTGGGAAGTCACCGAGGAAGACATCAAGAAGATGACCGACGCAACCGTCTGGTGCGAAGCGGGCTTCGACAACTTCCGCGGCGGCGGATTCTCCTCTCACTTCAACACCTTCGCAGAAATGCCCTGCACGATGATTCGACTGAATCTCGTCAAGGGACTTGGTCCGGTGCTCCAGATTGCAGAAGGCTGGACGGTCAATCTGCCCGAGGATGTCAACGACAAGCTGATGGAACGCACCAACCCGACCTGGCCCTGCACATGGTTCGCACCGCGCTGTGACGGCAAGGAAGGCTCTCCCTTCAAGACCGCATATGAGGTGATGATGAACTGGGGTGCAAACCACGGTGCAATCTCCTACGGTCACATAGGAGCTGACCTCATCACCCTCTGCTCCATCCTCCGCATCCCCGTCTGTATGCACAATGTTCCCGAAGAACAGATCTTCCGTCCCGCTGCATGGAATGCATTCGGCATGGACAAGGAAGGTCAGGACTACCGTGCTTGCGCGGCTTACGGTCCGATGTACAAGAAGTACTGATCCCGGTTATATATTCAGATCCCGGCTGCCGCTTGGCTTCCGGGATCTTTTTGTGCAAAACCTCCTTTGACTTTTTTCCTGTTTTATGGTATAATATGGTTGTCGGACTCCCACCGGCGCAGTTTTCAGGCAGCTTTCTCTCCGAAAAAGACTCCGCATCACAGATAATGGAGGATTTTTTATGGACACACTCGATATCATCAAGCATAAGCTCCGCGTGCTGTATGAAACCAATCCAGAGGTGCATGTCAATTTTCAGATGACACATCCGAAGATCGATCTGCACCATTCCCCGGCGAAGCTCTGCGGCATTTACCCGCACGTCTTCCGCCTGGAAGAATGCACGACCGGTACACCGCTCTGCCACACCCTGCAATACAAGGACATTCTGACAGGACAGATCGAAATTGTGGAACTGAACAAAGCATTTGCAAAATAAACAGGTAACCGTCGTGCGGATGTGCGGCGGTTTTTTCGTTTCGCAAGGAAATTTGTGTATTCCCCTTGACAATTTCCGATTTTGATGTAAAATATTAGTAACAAAATCATCCAAGGAGGAACCTCTCATGCCAAAGCTCCATATGCTCCATTCTGTCACCAATACGATCAACACATCCTTTATCTTACAGTCCGAAACCTCCACCATCGTCATCGACGGCGGATTCCCGACCGAGGCGGACTATCTGTACAACTATCTGAAAAACCTCGGCGGTCACGTGGACTGCTGGTATCTGACGCACATCCACGACGACCATGTCAGCGCAATGACCAAGATCGCAGAAGATCATCCCGACATCCAGATCGACCGCGTCTGCTGCAATTTCCCAGCAGGTGAGCTGATCGATGCATGGGAACCGATGCAGGGAAAAGTCACCTCGTCTGCCGTCCGCACGTGGGTCATGGACACACTCGCGGCAAAAGCAATTCCCGTCATCACCCCGAAGTGCGGCGATATTCACGACTATGACGGATTCTCCGTCCGCGTTCTGCGTGACCCGCATGAGGAGCTGTGCCGCAACATCAACGACTCCTCGCTCGTTTACCGTGTGACTGTCGGTGAAACCTCCCTGCTCTTTCTCGGCGACCTCGGTGTTGCAGGCGGCAAACAGCTTCTCCATGACACCGATCCGGCACTCATCAAAGCCGATTATGTCCAGATGGCCCATCACGGACAGAACGGCGTTTCCCGTGAGGTATACGAAGCGATTCGTCCATCCTACTGCCTGTGGTGCACACCGACCTGGCTTTGGGACAACATGGGTCCCGGCGGTTATGACACCAATCAGTTCAAAACGGTCATTGTTCGCGGCTGGATGAGCGAGATCGGCGGCATCAAGCGTCACTATCTGATGCAGGAAGGCGACCATGTCATTGAACTGTGACGAAAGGATTTCACCATGAAGAAAAACAACAGCTACATCTACAAACACGTCGTCGTCCTCGGCGTTGACGGCGCAGGCAATTTTTTCAACCGCACACCGACACCGAACATGGACCGCATCTTTGCGAACGGCGCGACAAACTACAACGTTCTGACTGCGATTCCAACGATTTCCGCAGAATGCTGGGGTTCCATGCTGCTCGGTGTCACGCCCGAGGTTCATCGCCGCACCAACGGTATTGTGTCCTCAATCCCCTATGATGTCGATTCCCCGTTCCCCTCTCTGTTCCGCGAAATCCGCGCGGCGTATCCGAATGCTGAACTGGCTTCCTTCTGCTGCTGGAATCCGATCAACTACGGTATCATCGAAAACAACCTCGGTGTATACGAAGACACGGCAGGTGACGATGAACTGACCGACAAGATCTGTGCGTATCTGGAAGATCACGATCCAATGATGCTGTTTGTCCAGTTTGACTGGGTTGACGGTGCGGGACACGGTCACGGCTACGGCACAAAAGAACACCTCGACCGCATCACTGTCACCGACAGACTGATCGGACGGATTCATGAGATGTATGTCAAGCGCGGCTTCATCGATGACACACTGTTCATCGTCACCGCAGATCACGGCGGCTTCGGTCACAGCCATGGTGGTGTCACCGATGACGAAAAGATCGTCTTCTGGGGTGCCGCCGGAAAGACCGTCCGTGCCGGAACAATCGGCGACATGGTCATCCGCGACAATGCTGCCGTCTGTCTCTATGCGCTCGGTGTAGAACAGCCCCAAACGTGGACCGCGCGCGTTCCCGACGGTCTTTTTACAAACTTCACAGATGGCGAACGCCCTGTATTTACATCCCTGCCTACCAAAACCGCACACCGGACAACCGATGCAAAGCCTGCTCCGCAGCAGCCCGTCATATCCCTGCTCGATGCAGGCAAGCTCTGCGCTTACCTGCCTTTTGAAAACACCGATTACCGTGACGCAAGCGGCAATACCGCCGTCACTGCACACGGCAAGCAGTATTTCCCGAACGGCTTCCTCGGTACCGGCTATAAGCTCGACGACGGCTGTCTGACGCTGGATAACATCATTCCCGGCAAGGAATCGTTCTCCGTGTCGTTCTGGTTCAAAACAGGCGGCGTTGCCGGTGATCCGTCGATCTTTGCCAATCAGGACCGCAGCTCCGGCAATAACCCCGGCTTCTGCTTCTATATTCGCCCGCACCTTCTGCGTATGACATTCGGATGGGGAGAGGGAGACTGGGGATTTGACGTTCCGCTGCCGCTGGACTATACCGATGGCTGGATGCACATCATCGCCTCCGTTGACCGTACTGCCAACACATCGACGGTTTATCTGGACTTCAAGCGTGCCGCACAGATTTCCATGCGCGGTGCACTCGTGGACTATGACCTGACCTCCCTGCCCTTTACCATCGGTCAAGACGGTACCCGTGCGCATCCGACACAGCTGTCAGCGGTCATTGATGAGTTTGTTCTGACAAAGGAAGTCATTGACGACGACCGCGCTGCTGCTCTTCGCGCATACTATCTTGACAACTGATCCAAACACAATGGGTCTGCTGCACATCCGTCGGCCGCAGACCCATCATTTTGGGCAAAACAAAAAGGAGCCGTTTTTAACAGCTCCTGATTTGTTGTTTCGCAATCAGATCTTCGGGAGATCACTCACGATTAACCCTTGTACTTGCGCTTTCTTGCAGCTTCAGACTTCTTCTTACGCTTTACGCTGGGCTTTTCGTAATGCTCTCTCTTGCGAAGCTCGGTGAGTACGCCGGATCTTGCACACTGTCTCTTGAAACGGCGCAGCGCGCTGTCCAGTGTTTCATTTTCCTTGACTCTGACCTCTGCCATCTGTAATCCCTCCCCTCGCAACAGCAATGCATTTGATGACATTGCATCACAGTAATATTATAGCGTAAAATTTCCCTCCTGTCAAGAGTTTTTCATATTTTTGTCAGAAAATTTTGAATTTTTTTCGTGTCATGTCAGATTTACGGCGCAAATTCAGAAAAATCGGTGAAAGAAAATTCGTCTTTGTATGCCATGTTCTTCCAATGTTCACAATTATTTCATACAAATGACGATTCTCTGTGTTATAATATAAAGAGATATCTCAATGGAAAAGGAAGCATTCCGATGAAACAGTATCTTGAAATTGCAAAAATCATCAACACCCACGGCATCCGCGGTGATCTGAAGCTGGATCTGTGGTGTGATTCTCCCGATACCATCAAACGCATCAAAACACTGTACCTGGATGATGCGGGTCAAAAGCCCGTTTCTATCTCCGATGTCCGAATGCACGGACGATTTTGTCTTCTGCGTATCCAGGGCGTTGAAAACCCGGAAGACGGTGCAAAGTACAAGGAACGTGTGCTGTATGCCGCACGCACGGATATTCCGCTGGACGACGGTGAATTTTTCATCTCCGATATGATCGGCACACCGGTTATCGATGCTGACAACGGTACAAAATACGGTATCCTGACCAATATTATTGAAAATCCGGCAAACGATCTCTACGAGGTCCGTACAAAAAAAGGACCGGTATACCTCCCTGCCGTCAAACAGTTCCTGATCCGGCTCGACCCGCCGAACGGCATCTATGTCCGTCCCATTCCCGGCATGTTTTGTGAAGCAGTCTGGAATGACGGAAAAACCGACGGTCCGGAACCCCATGAGGAGGAAGCACCGTGAGATTTGACATTATGACGCTGTTTCCGGAGCTGGTTGATACTGTTCTTGGCGCCAGCATCATCGGTCGGGCAGCAGCAGCCGGTTATATCGACATCCGCACGCACGATATCCGCGACTGGTCCCCGGACAAATGGCGGCGTGTCGACGGAACGCCTGCCGGCGGCGGAAAAGGAATGCTCCTTGCCGCACCTGCTGTATACAACTGCTACAAAGGCATTGTCGATGCGCAATCGGACAAGCCCGATCTGCGCCGCCGCGTCATTTACATGTCGCCGCAGGGCAAAGTATTCACGCAGGAAAAAGCGCGTGAGCTGCTCTCCTATGACAACCTTGTGTTTCTGTGCGGTCATTATGAGGGAATCGACGAGCGCGTTCTTGAAGAAATTGTCGACGAGGAGATCTCCATCGGCGACTATGTACTGACCGGTGGTGAGATTCCGGCATGTATCGTCGTGGACTGTGTTGCGCGCATGATTGACGGTGTCCTGGCCTCCCCCGAATGCTATGAGGAAGAATCCATCTCCTCCGGACTTCTGGAATATCCGCAGTACACACGTCCGGTCGAATTCCACGGCAAGCGGATTCCCGATATTCTGTTGTCGGGAGATCACGAAAAGGTTGCCCGCTGGCGTTATGATGCCTCTGTGGAACGCACAAAGCAAAAACGTCCCGATCTCTTTGAGAACGGGATTCCACCCTATGAATTCCGCCGTTCCGAAACCTACGGTACACATCTGACAAAGCAGCCGGAACCGAAGAACGGCAAAAAGGATCCGATCACATGAGCCGCCCGGATACAAAAAAGAACGCGGTTCTGACGGTTCTATCGATGGTTGCGGCAATGATCCTGTCCAAGGGTCTGGGCATGGTGCGTTCCATGTTCATGGCATCGGTTTACAGCACCGGCTGGCAGGCAAATGCGTTTTCCGCCGCATCACGCATTCCGCTGTCGTTCTTTGACCTGCTGTTTTCCGCGGCCATTCTCGGCTGCTTTATTCCGGTCTACAACAGTTTTGCCGACCGCGAGGACAAAGCCGCAGCCGAACACGACGCCGATACTTTTGCCTGTATTTTTCTGAATTTTATTCTGCTCCTGACCGGAATTCTTGCCATCCTCGGCATGATTTTTGCGCGGCCGCTCCTTTGTGTGATTGCTCCCGGACTGGATTCGCAGACCTCTGCCCTTGCCGTCTCATTGCTGCGCATTCTGTTCCCGATGATCCTGTTCACCGGTGCGGCTTATACGCTGGTCGGTATTCTGCAATCCAAAGAACAGTTTTTCCTGCCGTCGATGATCTCCGCAATTTCCAATGCGGGTGTCATCCTGTACTTTTTGTTCATCAATGAACCACTCGGGGACGCAGGCATCTACGGACTTGCCGTGGCATATCTGATTGCATGGGCATTGCAGTTCTTCACGCTGCTGGTTCCGCTGCTGCGGATGCACTTCCCGTTCCGCGCGGTATTGGATTTTCGCAATCCGGCACTCAGACAGGCGCTGAAGATGACACCGCCGATCATGATCGGTTCGTGGCTTGCGCCCATCGGAATGCTGACCGGTACCCATTTTGCGGCACAGCTGACGGTCCCAGGCGCACTTTCCGTCTTTGAATACGCCATCAACATCAACAACATTCTGACCGGCATTCTGACCTACGGTATCTGCAATTTCATGTTCCCGCGGCTTTCCCGGCATAATGTCACCGGTGACCGCAGTGCCTTCTCGTCAACCGCACGCGCCGGTATCCTGTCCGCACTTGCCATTGTTCTGCCGATTATGGCGGCAGTTCTGGTGCTGTCACAGGAGGGAACCGCGCTGATATACTTCCGCGGTGCGTTCACCGCAGAGGACACACGCCTTACCGCACAGACACTTGTTTCTCTTGCGCTCGGTATGCCGGCGTTCTGTCTGACGGAAATCCTCTCACGCATTATGTATGCGAAAATGTCGACCAGAACACCGATGACCGCATCCCTCTCCGGTGCCGCCGTCAACGTGATTTCCACAGCGCTGCTGGTGCGTCTCTGCGGTGACACGCTCGGTGTTGGTACCATCGCCGTCGGCAATACGCTCGGTCTGTGGGTCTGCGCACTGGTGCTGTTTGCGGCACTTCTCCGTGCTTCACCCGAGGTATGCAGCCGCACCTTCTTTGCCAACGCTGCGAAGCTGCTTCTTTTGTCTGCCGCCGCATACGGCGTCATGTTCTGCATCCATGCTATTTTGTCCGACGGCAGCGTCACACCGTCATTCCTGACAAATCTGACCGTTTGTGCCGTGACATTTGCACCAGCAGCCGCGCTGTATCTGGCAGGTCTGAAACTGCTGCGCGTCCGCTTTACCTGATATTCCATTCCCAAAAAAGGAGTTGAACCGATTGAAAAACAAACAAAAAAAACGTCCGTCGTTTTCAACGCTCGTCTCACACAGTCTGATTCTGCCGCTGTTCTACAGAATTGCGACCTTTCTGTATCAGAGTGTGCGTGAAAGCGCCATCGGACAGTTCCTCAGCGGTTATGACAGGTCCAACGCTGCCATGCATCACGGTCTGTTTGCCGCCATGCAGAAAAAGCTGTCGCTGTCAGACAGAGTACTGCGTCCGCTTCGCTTCTTTGTCGCCGGGCAGTTTGACAACAGTGTATGCCTGCATCTGATCCGCAGTCTCCTCGACCGGCTCGCCGGCATGTCGCTGGGAACCTACGGTCTGGCCGTCCTGTTCTTCAGCCTGTTTTCCAGCATCGCCTATGTTCTGCGCATCGCAGCCGAAACCGAACCGCCGCTCGGGAACCTCGTTCTTTCCGGTGCTTTCCTGCTCATCGGTATTTGCCTGGTTGCCTCGAATGCGCACCTGTCCGATGCCCTGTGCAAAAGCACCCTGCTCTCATTCCTTCTGTTTACCGTTGCCGGCGCCGATGCGGAATATTTCCGCGCTCTGCCGAAAACACGCGGAAAAACATGGGCAGCCGCACTCATCGGAACATGCCTCGGCGTTCTGACTTTGGTTATCGATCCGATATGGATTGTCATCGGTCTGTTTGCGCTGATTGCCGCGCTGATGGTCTATAAGATTCCGGAGTTCGGTATCGTTGCGGTTCTGTTTGCCGCACCGTTCCTTCCGACCATGGTACTCGTTGCTGCCATGATGTTCCTGCTCTTCAGCTTCTTTTTGAAGTATTTCCGCGGAAAGCGTGTCATCCGGATGGAATGGATGGATATCTCCGTTCTGCTGTTCGGAATCGTCTTCTTCTGCGCCGGTTTGTTTTCCGCATCACCGGCGGACTCGCTCTTCCCCATTCTTGTTTTCATCTGCTTTATGTGCGGATATTTCCTGGTCGTCAACCTGATCCGCTCGACTGACTGGGTCATCCGCTGCTACTTCGCCGTACTCTCCTCGTCGGTTCTCGTTGCACTGTACGGTATTTATCAAAACTTCTTTGTCTCTGCCAATACCACCTGGCAGGACACTGCCATGTTCGGTGACATTTCCGGACGTGTCGTCTCCACCTTTGAAAACCCCAACGTGCTTGCGGAATACCTGATTATGGTGCTTCCCGTTGCCGCAGCCGGCTTTTTCACTGCGAAAAACGCATCACAGCGGCTTCTGTTCCTGTTTGCCGGCGGTTCCATCGGCGCCTGTCTGATCTTCACCTGGTCACGCGGCGCATGGCTTGGCATTCTGATCGCCATGATGCTGTTCCTTCTGATGTATTCCAAGAAGTTCCTCGTTGCCGGTCTGTTTGGTATCTTTGCGGTACCGTTTCTGCCGTTTGTTCTGCCGCAGTCGGTTCTCAACCGCTTCCTGTCCATCGGTAATCTCGGAGACACCTCCACCTCTTACCGTGTCAATATCTGGGAAGGTACACTCAGAATGATGCGCGATCATTTCCTCGGCGGTATCGGCGTCGGTGTCGAGGTCTTCGGTGAAATTTATCCGCGTTATTCCCTGTCCGGCATTGAATCCGCACCGCACAGCCACAATCTGTATCTGCAAATTTTCGTGGAAACCGGTATTCTCGGGCTGATTCTGTTTATTGTCTTCCTGTTCACCTTTGTCCGTCATAACTTCACGTTTTACGCAAAACCCCTGCCGCTGAAGCCGCGTCTGTTCTGTGCAGCACTGTTCTGTGGATTGCTGGCAGTTCTGGCCCAGGGTATGACCGATTATATCTGGTATAATTATCGCGTTTATCTCATTTTCTGGCTGCTCGTCGGACTGACGGTTGCAACAGCCAGAGCCGCGCTGGCAGAAAACCGCGATGATCTTGGCAAAGCCGAACAACATGCCGCACAAGCCGCAGAACTGGAGCTGACACCGAAACTGCGGGCAGCAAAGCAGCCTGTATCCGATCAAAATACTACCGCACAAGGAGAGGAAACGAAATGAATACGCAAACCACAAAGAGACCGTTCAAGCTGAATTTTTTTGATATTCTGCTCATCGTTCTTGCTGTTCTGATCATCGGCGCCGCAGCGGCACTCTTTATTTACAGCAGAAACAATCTGGAAGAGCCGCGCACCACCATTGAATATACGGTCCTTGTCAAGGATCTGCCCGAAGAAATGCAGATCCGTACCGAAGAAGGTCAGACCGTACTCAGCAACATCTGGCTCAACGACATCGGTGAGGTTGTCTCTGTTGATAAGAAAAACGCATTCTACGATGCATTCCATTATGAGGAAGAGCGTACCGTACACGCAGAATATGACGATATCTACAATGCCGCATTCACCTTCCGTGTCGACGCGGTCAAAACCGAATCCTCGTATATCATCGGTCATGTCCGTATTTCCGTCGGTGCCGAAGTCCATTTCCGTCTCCCGTACTTTGTCGGGTTCGGCTTTGTAACCAATGTCCGGGAAATTCCCGCAGATTAAGGAGGACAGCATGAAAAAGAATACACAGAAAACCCATCGCTTCAATATCATCGACTTTGTGCTGATCGTCACCGTTCTCGCGTGCATCATCGGCATCTTCGTCCGTCACAATCTGAAGGAAGACTTTGTTGAAAGCACAGATACCGCAACGGTAACCGTCATGATCCGCGGTCTGCTCAAGGACAATGTGGATCATCTGGTTGTCGGCGATGAATTTTACAGCCAGCGGAACGGCGAAAAAGTCGGTGTCCTCAAGGCATTTGAAACCAAGCCCGCAAAAATCCGCACACCCCGTATGGACGGTACCATTGCAACCACCGAATATATCGACCGCACCGACGTCATGTGTACGATTGAAGTGGAAGGACTGTCTTCCGACGAAGGTTTCATGATCGGCGGCACCGATTATATCGGATGCGGCACCAGCCTTCTGGTCCGATCGCTCAACATCGAAACCGAATGGCTCGTCGTTGATATTGATGTCCACGGAGTGGTCAGAGAACGATGAGCGAATCGGGAGGCTACCGTACCCGACAGCGGACAGCAATCTTACAGCATTTCAGGGCACATCCCCATGCACATTTCACGGCGGATGAGCTTTGTGACGCACTTCATGCCAAAGGCATTGCCATCGGTAAATCTACGGTCTACCGGGCGCTGGACAAACTTGAGGAATCGGGCACCATCCGCCGCTTTACGCTGACACCCGGCATGAGCGCCTGTTATCAGTATGCTGAGGGCGGCGGAGAATTGTGTCACGCTCATTTTCATCTGAAGTGCCTTGTCTGCGGGATCTTGTACCATGTGGACTGCGATCATCTGGATGAGCTGACCGCGCACCTCGGTGCCAAGCACAACTTCACTGTCGATTATGCCAAAACTGTCCTGTACGGTACCTGTGATCCGTGCAGACGCGCACTGTCCGCAACAAAACCCAAAAACGAATCCTGAAAACAACCGAGGTGCTGCATACGCTTGCAGCACCTCGCTTCTGTTATTGGGCTTTATTCCATTGCCGCAAATGCGTCATTGATCTTGGTAAGATCACTGGTCGCTTTCTTTGCGAACCTTTCACACATGGAAACGAATTCTTTCTTATTGTTGCGGAACAGGTTCATGATCTGCTCATTCAGCGTACCGACCTGATAGAACTGACCGAGGTCAAAGACACGGCTGCCAAGGATGATATCGAGCATCTCGGCAGATTCGTCGTCACGCAACTGCTTGCCTTCCAGCGTAATGTCATAATACGCCGGCGTTACAGTATACATCGACTCACATGCCATGGCTTCCAGCACAGAACCGGTCATCTCGACATCTTCAACCACAGCAGGAACACAGATAAATGAACAGCCGTAAGGCGCAACTGTGTGATAGTATTCCTCCTGTGCTTCATCAAACTTGGGATACGGCAGAACACCGAAGTCGGTATCCATATCACGATACTTCTTGATGATACAGAGGTAACGCGAGTAGAACAGCACCTGGTCGTTTGCAAACATCGTCTCAATCAAGTCGCCGGAATGGTAAATCGAGAATGAGATGGTGCGGTCGAACGCAAGCTCCATGTACCGGTTAATCATATCCTGTGTACGCTCGTTGTTCAGGGTCAGCTCAAGCTCACCCTTTTCGTTGATCGTACAGAATTTTTCACCTGCCGCATTGACCATACCCATCATGGAGTCCTGCCAGATACAGAAGCCGTAAAGGTCATTTTCATCGTACTTGGAGTCACCGTTGAGGTCACTTGACACCTGCGATGCCATTTCGATGAACTTGTCCAGCGTCCATTTTCCATCGCGGACGAGCTGATACGGATCCTCCATATCGTAGGTATTCAGAAGATTCTTGTTGAACAGCATACAGAAGGTACAGTCGTTGTCGATGGTGGAAATATCACCGGTCGTGTAATACATTCTGCCGCGCATTGCAAGATCGCTGTTTGCCTTCTGATCCCACCAAGGCTGGGAAAGGTCGATATGCGGCACCTCAGATGCCAGATCAAGCAGATAGTTATTGTAAGACAGCGTGGAAACGTCGTATGCGCCCATCAGCGATGCATCATAGGCAAGATCGGATGCCATGACGCTCTTTTCGATGAACTTCGCGCCTTTGCCGGTACCGCCAACCTCATTGCCCATGTTGTTGATCTCAACAATATCGACATTGAAGCGTTCTTCGATGGCAAGGTTGCGCTTGAAAACAGCGTCGTTGATCGGCTCACCGTTTTCCTCCTCCGCCTGGAAGTCGTAAATCTCCGTCCAGGTGTTGTTCCAGTTGCCGGCGGTCAGAATATCAAATGTTTTTCCGCCAAAATCGTTTTCGGGAACGCTGTCATAAAGACGGGTATCTACCGTTTCTGTTTCTGTAGCTGCTGCCGTCTGCTGTACCGCATCGGTCACAGTACCGCTGTCACCGAACGAACCACATGCCGCCGCACCAAGCAGCGTTACCAGTAGAAGTGCTGCTGCCGAGAATTGCTTTCTGTTCATCTTCAGATCCTCCAATCAAAATGTTTCCGTTGTTTTTATACATTATACACGATTTCCTGACAGATTGCAATATATTTCTGTGATTCTGTATCAGAAAACTGAAAAATCGTCGCCAAGTGCAAAGGAATAGATCCGAACATCTGCCACAGGACGGCAGTACAGCTGCTCTGCGGCTGCACGGTAATACCGAAGCTGGTCGGCATACCGCCCGGTCAGAATCGTCTCCACCTGTTCCCGGTCGGCACATACGGAACGGGAGAAATGGTCGGTTTTGTAATCGATCAGCACAATCCGGTCGGAAGGATCTATGTAACAGCAGTCAATGATGCCCTGCACAAGAATCTCAGCCGCTTCCCCGTCATATCCGGGCAGCTCCGACGCCGGAACAAACAAATTGAACCGCAGCTCACGCTGTACAGATTTTGCATACCGGAGCCGCGTGAACAGCCGGCTTCCGAGAAATTGTGCCAGTGCACGCCGGTCAATACGCGATACTGTTTCCGCTGACAGGTAATGTTCATCGGCCAAACGCCTGATTTCCGCGTCAATTCTCTCAGATACTGTACCGGCGCCGGACAGTGCACCAAAATCACAGAACTGCATAAACTGATGCGTCGCAGTGCCGCGTTCCGCCGCTGTGACACCGGATTCCTCTGCTGTCTGCAAAAAACGCGGCTTTGCGTAGATCTTCTCCGGCTGTATCTCAGCAGTACTGTCTGCGGCATCGGCTGGAACCGACATCTGCGCATCGGCATTCAGTCGGAGCAGCTCGGAGACAGACATCTTTGCCGGCAAGTTCACCAGATGCTCATCCGGATAAACGAAGGAGAAAACGCGGTCAATCTGTGCCTTTGCTGCGCGGTAACTGATCCCGCCGCTGTCACCGGCTGTCTGTGCGCCCGGTTCCACAGCAGTTCCGTCCGCATTCACCGCACCGGTCGGAAAGCGCAGTGCAAGCGGCAGGACCGCACGGGTTTTGTTTGCGGCATATGCCGTCATCAGCCACGCAAGGGTTGTGTTCTGCGAAAGAAGATCGTCCGCTGCAACATCGTCAACCGACGCATATGCAAATCCGTCGGCGTATTCATGCGGAGATTTACAGGTGCCGCAGAGATACAGCTGTTCCCTTGCCCGCGTCAGTGCAACATACAGCACACGCATTTCCTCTTCCTTCTGTTTGCGGGAAATGGTTTCCTTCACACATTCGCGCATCGGATGATTGATCCGCGCAAGACCGCTTTCGTCACCGAGGTACGTGGCGATGCCGCCATCAGCATCCATCAGTACCGGGGCACGCAGATCGGCTGTATTGAAGCGTTTGCCGCATCCGCACAGGAAACAAACCGGGAATTCCAGACCTTTGGACTGATGCACGGTCATAATGCGCACCGCATCTGCATCCTCACCGGACAGCAAAACCGGCGGCATCTGTGCCTTTTCTTCAATGACAGACGCAATGAACGCGACAAACTGATACAGTCCCTGAAAACCGCCGCTTTCAAACGACCGCGCATATTCATAAAACATCATCAGATTTGCGCGCATCTGTGTACTGTCAAGCGCATCGGAAAACAGCTCATGTTTTTCCTTTTCATAAACCAACGATAAAATGCCCGTATCCTGATATAAAAGCCACAAAAACCGATCGACGGGCATACCCTCGGACAAATGCCTGTAATAGGACAGCCGTTCCAGGAAATAATGTCCCTTTGCAAATCCGGTTTCCTCAGTAAAGGCACGCAGCGCATCATACAGTGTTCCGTCCGGATATGTCCGCCGCATGTAAATCAATTCGTCCAGCGTGACACGGTACAGCGGGCTTTTCAGTACACCCGCAAGACAGACATCCTTCTGCGGATTGTCGATAACCGCCAGAAGGCAGTACATCAAAAGCACCTCTGCATTTTCAAAAAACGGGCGGGAAACGTTATTGAAGCTGGGAATGCCTCGTTTTTCCAGCGCTTTCTCTATCGGCTCGGCATCCGATTTTGTACTGCGCAGCAGTATGGCAATGTCGCGCGGACGAATGCGTTCCCCATTCCGCTTCCGACTGTCACGGAGCAGCTGCACCACCGTATCGGCGACATACTCTGCCTCCGTGTCATGTGCCGTATCCGCAGATTCCTCCGCATCTCTTTCCGCCTCACCGTCCTCCGTCTCTTCCCGATCGGTACCGAACAGCGCCAGCGTCACCTGAGTCTGGGCAGCTTCTCCCTCCGGCTTTTTCGCATACCGCAAAGCATCATCCGCCGTGTACGGAAGTGCCGATGCGCCGCATCCGAACAGCACGGAAAACACCAGATTGGATACGTCGATGATCTGCTCATCACACCGGAAATTATCCGACAAAAAGATCGTTCTTCCCATCTCCGGATGTTCAGCAAACACCGCACGGTACCCGAGAAACAATTCGGGCGATGCACCGCGGAAGCCGTAGATGCTCTGCTTGGCATCTCCGACCATAAAGCGATTGTCCTCACGCGAAATGGCACGGAAAATGCGATCCTGTACCGGGCTGACATCCTGGTATTCATCGATATAAATCTCGGAATATTTCATTGCTTCGGCACGTGCCGTATCGGTCGGTGTATCTGCCTGCGCATCCCACAGCAGGCGCAGTGCCATCCGACCCATATCGCCGAAATCGAGCTGTCTGCGTCGCTGTTTCTCCCGCGCCAGACGATCTTCGTAAACGCATAAGAATGTATGCAGCTTTCCGATCATCTCCGCCTGCGCACGGTTGAGTACAGAAAGCTCCTCTTCTGTGACCGAAAAATACCGTGTCTGATAGTCAGAACGCCGATCATTGAAGGTATCATGCCGCGCCTTTGCCCGGATGACCTCCTCGGTTTTCTTATCCCCCCGGATACCCGATTTGAGTCCGGGTGCGGAAAATGCGGCAAAATGAGCGGTGATTGTGCGATAGGTTGGGTTGTCATCCAACAGACGAGACAGCGTATGAATCCAGTCCCGCTCATAGACAAAGCAGTCACCGTAATTTTTCTGATAGATCGCATCCGAAGACAGAAACGTACACATACAATCATACCGCTGTGCCCAGGTCTGACAGAACAGCCGCAGATCTCCAACCAGCGCCATCCCCGCAGCAGAAGAAAGAAAATCGCAGTCACAGGCGGCATCCATGGAGGCTTTTTGCTGTAAGAGCCAATCCACACCGTCGGTGTAGCCGTTCAGCGTCTCGCGGATGGACAGAAACACCTCTGCCAGCGCCGACGCATTGCGGGATGATGCAAACAAATCACAGAACGCGCCGAAATCGGCAATGGCAGAGGAATCATCTTCCATTCCGCCGTCGAAATAATCATCAATCAGCGTATTCATCACCGTTTTGGCAAGCAGCTTTGCCTGCGCTTCGTCGGCACAGACACACGCGGAGACAA
The DNA here is from genome assembly GCA_015064785.1 of Oscillospiraceae bacterium. Classification (GTDB taxonomy): domain Bacteria; phylum Bacillota; class Clostridia; order Oscillospirales; family CAG-272; genus RGIG3925. Next base: position 11,525 of record SVRM01000004.1, on the reverse strand, counting down.
TCCGAGATCATCAAAATGCGCGCGGATCAGATCAAGACAAAAGCTGTCAATGGTACAAATTTTTGCACGCCCGACAGATAACAGTTGTGTATGCAGGCGGCGGTTTCCGGGATCCTTCGCAAGCTCCCGTTCCAGCGCCGCCCGGATGCGCGCCTTCAGCTCTGCTGCCGCAGCTTTGGTAAAGGTAACAACCAGCACCGCCGACAGATCGAGCGCATCATTTTCATCCAGTACCCGGGATAAAATCCGCTCTGTCAGAACGGCGGTTTTTCCGGAACCGGCAGCCGCGGAAACCAGCAGTGTTTCCCCGCGGGACACAATCGCATCCCGCTGTGCCGGGGTCCATTTTTCATCTAACTGATACATGTTTTACTTCCCCCTGCACACAAATCGCATTCCGCAGTACGAACACGGGTCGCGTCCCGTATCGGGATTGGTTATGGAAATCGGAATGGCATCGGCGTTGCCGCGCTTCATTTCCATCACAATGTCGGAAACCGTCTGCTCGACATCGCGCATCAGCTGCCCGAAGGCTTCCAGCGATTCCACCGGCGCACCTTTGTACAGAGAACCGTCTTTTTTCATTCGGACAGGAATGTATTTGCCGCCGAGACCGTGTTCCATGGCCTGCAAAACATCGGCATCGTCCAAAAACAGCCCGGAACGATCCATGCTGTTCTCAGCCGCCGCAAGGACCTCCTCTTTTGTCGGAATCCCGCTGCATGTCACCTCGGTCGGTGATGCGCCGGTATAAAGAATACCGGCCGGGCGCAGTTCTCCCGCATAGCGGACACCGCCGTTCTTCCAGACAGCGAACAAATACAGAAGCATCTGTAAATTAATGCCGGCGGCAACATCATCCAGCGAAAATCGCTTGACAAATGTTTTATAGTCAACGACACGTACATAGGTCACCCCGTCCCGTTCATAGGTATCCACGCGGTCAATCGTGCCGTACAGACGGATGCGTGTTCCGTCCCCGGCGGCAATCGAAAGTGCCGGAATCGCACGTCCGTCATCGCCGCCGACCGGAAGCTCAAAATCACGCGGAACAAAGTCGCTGTTCTCAAATTCGTGCATCAGATTGCGCACAATGACAGCGGCAGATCGCTGAAGTCGCGAGAACAGATGCCGGACCCGCGTTGGCTGCTGGGCATCCCACCGCACACCGCAGACTGTTTCCAGATATCCGCCGACGAGCGCACCGAGCGTTTCGTTCAGCACCGTCTCATCAGCAAAGCGTGCCGGATTCTCATCGGTTGTATACAGCTCCATAAAGCCGCGCAGAACATCGTGAATAAAGGATCCGATGTCTGCGGTCCCGAACGACGCGCGTTTCGGCTCCTGCAATTTCAGAACATATCCGCAGAAATACGCAAAATGACACAAAACATAGCTTTCCAGCCGCGACTGCGTCATCGCAATCGTATCACCGAACAGCGATTCCAGCGTCTGCGCATTCAGCCTGCATGTTCTCTGGACCAGTGGCTGTGACAGCGCATCCAGCCGACGCCGCAGATCCGGGTTCTGATCCGCCTGTGATGTAAAATAATCCCACAAAGCACGTCCGAGCGGAGACTGCTTCTCATATGCCATGATTTCAAATGCCGAGGCAAACGATGCCATGCGTGCCTCAGGCGGCTGATGCGTCGGATTGGTCGGAATCAGCGAAGGAAACAGCACACGGATCCGTTCCACGGCAGACGACGGACGGTACGCCTTTCCCGTCAGATCGGCGCGGGGATAGGTAACAACCAGTCGTTGTTCCGCCGCTGATGCCGCAAACCAGAAATGAAACAGCTCGTCCTGCAATTTTGATGCGGAATCCTCCGAAAGACCAATGCCAAGTCCGGCAAGAATGCTCTTTTCGTGATCGGAAAGCAGGGCATCTTCCTCCGGCGTTTTCGGAAACATACCGTCGACCGCACCGATCAGATATACTGCCTTTGCCCGGTCAACGCGGATCAGCGAAGCATCGCCGATCATGACCTGATCGGCGCGGGCAGGAATTGTACCGATGTCCAGATCGGATATGACCATCCCGAACAGCCGCCAGAATTCCGATGCGCCGCCCTGCATATCGCCGGCAATTGAAACCAGCGTATCGAGTGCTTCCACAAATACATCCCACAGCTGTGCCGTTTCATCGGCTGATGAAAGATCGCCGAATGCCGCCTCCCGCTGTGCACGCCGGTCAAGCATCTCCGGCATACCCTGTGCACAGAGGAAGTGATACAGCTGTGCGGCGATGTCGGTCATGGTCTGACCGGGTCGGGCAATGTCCTCTAAAAACGGCGCATAGGTATCGAGAATCTGCTGCCGTACCCGGTTGACCGCATCCAGAACGCGGTGATCTTCCTCGGAGAAGACCTCAATGTAGCCGCGAGGATGCATCGTGTACGCATCCTCTGCCGTCAGACGGCGGCCGGTCAGATTCCATGTCGTGATATAATTTTCGTATAAAAATGCATCGGCATCATCCATGCCGGAACAGCCGGTTTTGATCAGACCGATCAGATCCGCTCGTGCCATATGATAGATTGCAAGCGCAAACAAATACCGCAGATACCGGAAAAACGGCTTGGATGTGACCTGTGTCCGATGGGCGGTATCACACGGAATGCCATATGTCTGCAATGCCGCATCCAGAATGCCGTCATACCGCTCTGTTCCGCGCGTGATGACCGTGATGTCCCGATACCGTCCGCCTGCGCGGATGTAGCGGCTGATGTCAAGCGCAATGGCTTCCGCCTCATCAAACGGATTGTCACAGGCAAACAACGCAATGTCATCGCCCGGCTCCGCAGGTTCCGTGCTGCCCATCGTCCACAGGTTCTTTTGCAGATGGCGCAGGGCCGCTGAGGCAGACCGGCGGTTTTCCGTCAGCTCGCTTATGCTGACTGTAATATGCATTCCCTCCGCCATACGAGTCAGATTCCGGCGCGTTTCGATGATTCTGCGGAGCATCCAGTCCGGCTCTCCGTCCATGTCTGCCGGACAGCCAAGCGTAACCGTCACCTGTTCGGCACGGCGGAGCATGTGTGCAATGATGCGGTACTGCTGTGCGGTAAACCCGTTAAAGCCGTCAAGGTAGACATGCTTGCCAGCAAAAAACGCACCGTCATGCTCGTCAAGCACACCATCGAGCGCAGTCAGCGCGTCCTGCGGATCGTGATAAGCGCGATGCAGAAGCGCCTCATACGCCGCATAAATCAGCGATAGATCGGCAAGCTTGTCCGACAGCCGGCGGTAGCCTGCGGGCAGCGTATTCCCTGCATTTTCCAGCACAGCCGGCGGAACACAGAACATTTTGAATTCCGCGATCGCCGCCAGCAGCTTATCAATCATCGCCTCGTCCTCAACGCAGCGGCTGTATTCACGCAGATACGGTGCCACATCTGCCAATGTCCGGTGCATCAGAAGCCGTCGTCCACCCTCGGACAGCAGCTGATCGGTCAGACCGCCGTATTCACGGAAGACACGTTCCGGCAGCCGTCCGAAGTTGAGAATTTCCAGCCCAAATGTCGGGATCACACCGGAAAACCGCGCGGTGGTACGGCGCTCGGCAATGACCGCTTCCTGCTCCGGGCATATCAGAATGACCGACGCACCGCCAGAGAGCAATGCCCCGATTTCTTCTGTCACGGCATGGGTTTTACCGCAGCCGCTTTTTCCGAGCAGCAATGTCATCATGTTTTAGAACCATAACTTTCGCTTGGCGAAAATTCCTTTCTGCGTTATTCCTTCATCAGTCCAAGCGCATCCGCAGCATCGCGGTGTGCAAGCGCACGGTATGTCTGAACCTGTTCCACAAGCGATGCGGACAGGGTCTGCCGCTTTTCAAGAATTTCTGCGGCAAAGGCAAAAAACGCCTCCTCCTCCGGTTCCTCGAGCATATATGGCTGTCCTGTCGTCTGCATAAACGCACGGAGCTTGCCGTCATATGCCAGTCCGATGGACGGTGTACCGACTGCGGTGGAATAAATCAGCGTATGCAGACGCATTGCCGCAACAAACTCCATCCGGCGCAGAACACCGAGCATTTCACTCCCCGTCAGGCCGGTCAGCAGAACTGTCTCACAGCGGCACATTGCCTGTACCCTGCTGTTGATCTCCATGTCCAACGGTTCATGCATCGGCAGAAAGACGGGAATCAGGCCATATTCCTCGTGAATACGGTCGCAGATATGGGCCATCGCCGCCTGCCGTTCCTCCGCCTGTTTCTTCCAGTCGCGCAGCGCAACCACAAAATACCGTTTTTCCGGCACAATGCCGAAGCGTGTACAGATGCCGGCAATCCAGGACGCATCCGCCTCACGCAGGGTAAACGCAGGGTCAGCGGTCAGTCGGATCCTGCCGCACCGCACGCCCAGTTTCTCGCATTCCTGCACCGAATCCCGCTCACGCAGAGTAATGATATCTGCCTGTGACAGCGCATCTGCTGCCGCACGTCTGCTCTTTTCCAGATGCAGCGGACCGATGCCATTGGCATACACCATAATTTTACAGCCGCACCGTTTTGCCATCTTCAGAATCCAGGTGTAATACAGCAGTGACCGCGCAGAAGAACCGTCTTGCAGCAGATTGCCGCCGCCAAAGATCAGAACCTTTGCATGGCGCATCGCAGAAATCACCGCAAACGGATTGAACCGGTTGACTGCGCGTGTACCGTAAATATTTGCTGTTTCCGCAGGATGCCGCGACATGACAGTCAGACGGACATCCGGGTCTTCGCTTCGCAGGTTGGCAATGATGGCACGCAGCAGAGAGTCATCGCCCATATTGCCGAAGCCATAATAGCCGCAGAACACAAAATCCCCGTGCCGAAACGGCTTGTACGGACGTACCGCTTCGTACATATCCAGATAATCGCGTGCCATCCGCGCAACGGAATAATGCGCAAAAATCACCTCGCGGCAATCCCTGCCAAGTGCGGCGCGTTCGTCGTCTGTCATCGACAGCAGGGCTGTCACATCGCGGTACAAAAGTTCATGAGAGGTGGCTTCAGCTCCGCGGCAGCAGAAGTTTGACTCATAGGCAGTCTCGAACATATCCTTTTTGAAAACACCGAGATAACCCTGATTGCCGGCAAGAATGACCGGTTTCGCCGCTGCCATGGCCTCCAGTGCCGCACGGGATACCCCGACAAAGACATCTCCTGCGGCAATCAGCGCATTGATATCCACTCTCGCACCGGTCAGACGGACAACCGGATGTCCGATCTCTGCGTTGGCTTTTTCCGCCGCCGCACGCAGACGCGAAAAATCATTGCCGTCACCGACCAGCAGAAGCTCGATCTTCGGATCATATGCATACAGACGCGGAGCAAGCTCCGCAAGCTGAATCGCCGCCTCGGAACGGTCGGTATCCATCCGGGAAACACAGACCACGCGGTGTCGGTCACGCGACAGCCCAAACTCCTCCAGCACGCCGGACGGATCGATGTCCGGGGAGAAGGTTTCCGTATTGATGCCGTTGATGGTCACGGAAATATTATCGGCACAAACGCCGTAATCGTCAATCAGATACTGCTTGATGTCATCGCTGACCGCAACCGTCCGCTCACCCCAGCGTGTCAGCAGACGCCAGATAAAGTTGACGGTGAAATTGAGATGCGCCGTTGTCACAAAGCGCACCTGATAGTGTCGGCACAGCATATGACACAGCAGTGCCGGAATCCGCGCATGGGCATGAACCACATCAAAGCCGCCGTCACGGATCAGCCGCCGCAGAATTGCCGCCGCACGCAGAACATGATCGGGACGTCTGGTATGCAGGGGCGCTGTGATGTGCGCAACCCCCGCCTCCGTCAGCTCCTGTGCATATACGCCGCCGGCAGATACCACCGTCACATCCACACCTTGCGCGGCAAGTGCCTTTGCCAGTTCCAGGATGTGGGTTTCCGCACCGCCGATTTCCATTTTCATTGTCGCCATTAAAACTTTCACAAGACTATCCCCCGCCAGTTTTTTGATACTGATATTATATCACAAGTGGCGGAAAAAAGCAAGATTTCATGACAGCAAACCGAGCGTTGCATGCGGATAATAGTGTGAAAGAATCGCCTTGTATGACCATCCGGCATCGGCATAAATGTCCGCGCCATACTGGCTCATCCCGACACCGTGTCCGTATCCGCGCACACACAGCAGAACACGGTCCTCACCCTCCTCTGTAAAGGTAATATTGACAGAACGCAGTCCCAGCAGCGAACGGAACCGCTCGCCGGAAAAGACCTCCCCCGATGCGGTCTTCACCTCCGACACACGTCCGCTTGGGGTATTGGAAAACACAAACGGCAGCGCCTCTTTCACACCGAGCAGCCGGCAGAGCTGTTCTTCATCAAACAAAGCTTCTGTCATCATGCCGTCCAGATGCGCAGGTTCCGGTGTGTCAACCGAGGTCAGATACGGAGTTTCGCCGCCCCAGACCGCAGCCGCATCCTCGGTTCTGCCATAGGACATGGAATGGTACGCGGCACAGCAAATGTCGTCATCATAATACAAAACCTCCCCGTTCGTGTCCTCAACCGCCGCAGCCGCCGCAGCCCAAACCGTATCATAGACATCCCCGAAGAAGGCACGTCCCTCCTCCTCGGAAAAATGCGCGGTACATGACGAGCCATAATCAAAAATGTCATATCCGCGATCCAGTCGGTACAGAAGATAGCTCCGGGCAGCAACCGCCTGCGCCCGTAACGCTTCTCTGTGAAAGTAGACCGGCATTTCCGCCATGACAACACCGATCAGATACTCATGCAGAGAAACGCTGTAACAGCCCTCCTCCCCACTCACGGTAAGCGTGATGCTCCTGTCATAGCCGGGATCGATGACCGGTGTATCCGGTTCCGGTGTTTGTGCGATGGGTTCTGTTGTGACTTCTTCGGAAATGACTGTATCCGTCTGCGGTGCGGAGGATGCATAACCGCTGCTCTGTGTCGACTGTTCTGCTGTTTCCGCGACAGACTGCACGGTCAGCGCTTCTGTTTCTGTATCTTTTACAACAGGCTCCTCCGGCAGCATCGGTTCGCTGCTTGTTTCCACTGTCGGGATCGGCTGTACGGGCAGGCACTTCTGTGCGGTACAACGGTTCAGAAATGACGGAACGGTCAGTAAAACTGCGGACAGCAGTGCAAAGGCCAAAAATAAAATCTTCATTTTTTGCTTTACCTCTTGAAAACAACGCGAAAATCGTGTACAATAGAGAAAATACATCGCCAATCCCTGACAGTGTATTCCCCATTCTCTCAAATCATACCAACCATCACAGGAGGAGCATCATGAGCAAGCTGTACGCAAAGCAAGCAGACATGGCACTGCAAAGCCGCATTTGTGCTTTTGTCTCACCGGAAAACGCGCCGCTGTCTTATAAGATTGACGGCGTGGAGTATCACGGCATTCCGAAATTCTTCCGTCCGACCGTCACACGAACACAGATCGATGCCAATATCACCTCGTTTACCATCCGCGGCGTTCACATGAGCGGTCTCACCGTCACAGCAACTGTGCAGATGTACCGCGATTTTCCCGTTGTCGACTGGGTTGCGTCGTTTACCAACGAATCCGATCATCCCTCTCCAATCGTATCCGATATCCGCATTGTCGACACGGTCATCGCAGGCAAAGCACCAACCCTGATTCACAACAACGGCGATAACTGTAACGATACCGGCTACACGATCACCCGTACACCGCTTGATGCGGGTGTTACTGTGTCCAAAGCGCCAAAAGGCGGTACCCCCTGCTGTGATGACGGACCGTACATGCGCCTGCAATATGAAGACTACGGTGTCAACATCGGTATCGGCTGGACCGGCGGCTGGTCTGCACAGTTTACAGGTACATCGGACGGTGCGGCAATCAGCATCGGTCAGGCGCGCTGTCACATGACCATTCTGCCGGGCGAATCCATGCGCACACCTCGCGTCACCATGCTGGCTTACGCCGGAGAGGAAGCCTACGGACGCAATCTGTGGAGGAAGTTTTATTTTGCGCACATTCTGCCGCGCGAAAACGGTGAACCCATTCCGCCCAAGCTGTGTCTGCATGTCTGGAATGTCGGCGGTCCCGAATTTACCGGCGCGACAGAGGAACAGCAGATGACCGGGCTCAAAACTTATATCGACCGCGGTATGAAGCCGGACATCTGGTGGTTTGACGCCGGCTGGTATCCGTGCAATTTTGACTGGCCGCTGACCGGAACCTGGCGGCACGATCCCGAACGTTTTCCGAGAGGGCTTGGTCCGCTCGGTCAGGCATGTGAGGACAACGGCGTTCAGCTGCTTCTGTGGTTTGAGCCGGAGCGTGTGCGTGAAGGGACTGCGCTATGGAATGAGCATCCGGAATGGCTTCTCAAAAACGAATCCGGACAGGCACTGCTCAATCTCGGCGATACGGCCTGCTGTGACTGGCTGATCGGTCATGTCAACGGACTCATCAAAGAATACCACATCCATCTCTACCGTCAGGACTTCAACTTCAATCCCGCGCCTTATTGGGAGCTGCATGAAGCTGACGACCGCATCGGAGCGCTGGAAAACCTGCATGTGCAGGGTTATCTGCGCTACTGGGATGCGCTCATCGATGCCAATCCCGGGCTTTGGATTGACTCCTGCGCATCCGGCGGACGCCGCAATGACCTTGACACCATGCGCCGTGCGGTTCCGCTGCATTACACCGATGTCGGCTACGGCAACCATCCGATCAAACAAAAGCAGCACAGACTGATGTTTGAGTGGATTCCCTACTTCCGTGCGCACAACATGAGCTGGGACAACGACGAGGGTCTGTATATAAACGGCGGCAAGCCTGTGGATGCGTTTGCGTTCCACTGCGCGCTCGCACCGTCCCTGACCAACATGACAACCTTTGACGCACCCGACAGCGAATATGAAACCGCCGCTGTCATGCTCCCGATCTGGCAGCGTGCGGCAGAAATCGAACTCCGCGCCGATTACTATCCGCTGACTGCGTGCAATGCGTCCCCTGAGGACTGGTACGCCATGCAGTTTGACGATCCCGAGGTTGGCGATGGCTTTGTTCAGCTCATCCGCAACACCCATGCGGAGGATGATACGTTTGATCTGCACATGATTGTACACAATCCCGAGGACATTTATTTCTTTGAAAACATGGAAAACGGCGACATCATGCAGTTGACGGGCGAGCAGCTGATGGCGGGCATTCCGCTGACGCTTGCGAAGCGTGAGGGTGTTGTCTGGTTTTATCATATTGTTGCATTGTAAAAACGCGAACAGGGGTGTTGCATTTAGATCAATGTGTCAAAAACTCCCTCCGGCTCACCGCAGGTGAGCCACCTCCCTCAAACAGAGGGAGGCTTAATTTAGGCTCCCTCCCCGAGGGAGCTGTCAAAAAAAGACGTTCAGCGTCTTTTTTTGACTGAGGGAGTTCTCCTTTGTTCAATGATTTATCAAATGCAACAGCTCTGTTCTTTTCTGTACTTATTTAGTTTTTCTCAACAAAGCATTGACAAATTTCCAGAATTATGCTAAAATGTAACAAACAACATCGGTGCTTTTCTGAAAATTTCATCCAAATAGACAAGGAGCAACCATTATGAAAACACGCACACTGACACTTTCTCTCCTGCTTGCTTCCCTGATCCTCGCCTCCTGTTCTTCCGCTGCCGGCAATGCGGAAACGGTGACCGACTCTACCGACACAACACCCGCAACCGAAGCTGTTACCGAATCCCGCTGGAAGGATGCCATCCCCGAGGGAACCGATCTCGGCGGAAAGACCATTACCATTCACGCACGCGGCAATGAAAACTCCATGCTGGAAATCGAAACTGATGCGGAAACCGGAGACATTCTCAACGACACCATTTTCAAACGCAACCGCGATCTCGAAGAACGCCTGAACTTCCAATGGGAAATGTTTGAGGGTGCAGGATGGGAAACCTACAGTCAGGAGATTTCCAAAATCCGCGCGTCCATTGCAGCTGGCGACAACGCATGGCAGATCGTCTCCGGCTGGGGCACCAACATCACACCGCTCGCACTGGAGCATTGCTTCTATGACCTGATCGGTATGCCGCACCTTGACACCACTGCACCGTGGTGGAATCAGGCAGCGGTACACGGTTTGACACTCGGCGGCGGTATGTATTTTGCCACAGGCGATGTCTCCGTTCTGACCACGCTTGGCGGCGGTTATGTCATGTTTGTAAATGACAGCATCTGTTCTGCCAACGACATCGAAAGCATTCCCGCGCTGGTCCGCGACGGCAAGTGGACGATGGACAAAATGACAGAGATCGCAAAGGAAATCAGCGTTGATATCGACGGCTCCGGCAAGATGGATGACAAGGACCGCTATGGGCTTGTCCTCGACATTTACAATTCCTCCGACTCTTTCTATACCTCTGCCGACATTCATCAGATCACTGTCACCGACGGCATCCCGTCCTATGTCCCCGATCAGGAACGACTTGTCAAACTGATGGCGTATCTGGAGGATTTTGAAACAAACGGCGCGTCGGTCGGTACTTACAGAACGTCCGATGTTTCGCTGCAATTCAATATGTTTATCAATTCACAGGCGCTGATGATTGTCCGAGAGCTGGACTCCGCCCGCACCGACTTCCGTGAAATGGAGGACAACTACACCATTGTCCCGCTGCCGAAGCTCGATGAAACACAGGATGCCTACCATACCGCCGCGTATAACGGCGCATCCCTTTGGGGAATCCCCTCGGACAATCCCGACCCCGATACCGCGCTGATCGTTATGGAAGCCATGGCGGCAGAATCGTACAATGCGGTCACGCCGGTTTACTTCTCCACATGCTTGCAGGAAAAGTTTGCCCGCAACGAGGAAACGCTGGAAATGCTGGAAATCATCCGTCAGTCCCTGTATCTGGACACGGAATATCTCTACAATCACTCCCTCGGTCAGACCTGCTATATGGTGCGCGATATGGTTGCCACAAAGAAATTTGATGTCGCATCGCACCTCGCCAAAAAGGAAAAGAGTATTTTGAAGGCAATCGAGAAAACCGTTGGAATTCTGGAAGAACTGAATCAGTAATATGCCAAAAACCGCAGAGCAGTCTTTGTCACTGTTCTGCGGTTTCGATTCATACAGATTCGTCTGCAGTATCATTCCCTACCTGTACACGCGGTGCTGCGCCCGTATGATAGCCAATCTCTATCATGTTCTGACGGCGGTCGATGATATTATTCCGTGGCTGCGGACTGCGTACCGTTGCTGCACAGGCGTACCGGATACTTGGCTTGCTGTTGTGCTGTATCTGATATATAATCATGTTGTTTCTCCCATCGCTTCTTACTACGAAAAAGAAAAGAAGAGTTGGGAAAAGCATCTGACCACCATCATCGATTCCTATCTTGAATCCGCAGAATAAACAACAGGAAAACGGGTTGTTGCATTTAGATCAATGTGTCAAAAACTCCCTCCGGCTCACCGCAGGTGAGCCACCTCCCTCAAACAGAGGGAGGCTTAGTTTAGGCTCCCTCCCCGAGGGAGCTGTCAAAAAAAGAC
>SVRM01000106.1 GCA_015064785.1 Oscillospiraceae bacterium | reverse complement strand
GCATGTCTGGAGGCACTCTCCGCTGAAACCTACCGTTACGTCACACCGGCATGGTACGAAACCGCACTGAAGGTCAAGTACTCCCGTGACGACCTGTCCTCCCAGATGATCGACCTCATCAAGGACTCCGCAACCACCAACTTTATCTATGCATACAACTACGCCCTCAACGGCATGGGTCTGATTTATCGTGACCTCGTCACCAAGAACAACAAGGACTATGCTTCTGCGGTCAAGCGTCTTGAAAAGTCCGCAACCAAGAAGCTGGAAACCGTCCTCGATGTCTTCCGCGGCATCGACGGCTGATTCCCAACCAATCACAAAACACAATGAGGTGTCCCATATGAAACAGAACTTTCTCCGTGCAGCAGCATTTCTGCTTGCTGCTCTGATGACAGTCCCGGTTATGACCTCCTGCGGCGACAGTACAGATACGCCGTCCGCCGATACCACCGGTGCTGCTGAAACAACGGCAGAAACCGTGGACCCGAATGACCGCTCCCAGATCAAGGACAACCTGCCCGATGATCTTGACTACACCGGACGCACCTTTACGACACTGGTCGCCTCCCCGAGTGACCAGGGACCGTTCATCGCAGGTGTTGAGGAATCCACCGGCGATATCGTCGAGGACGCAGTCCTCGCGCGTAACCGTGCGGTAGAAGAGAGGCTCGGCATTGATCTCGTTTTCGATGTCCGCACGGACATTGACGGCAGTACCATTGATGCGGAAGTGTCCAAATTCCTGCTCGCAGGTGACAGCACGCACGATCTGTATACCGGTCACCAGTGGGGTCTGACCAAGCTGCTTGTGAACGGAGGTATTGTCCCCGCAGAAGACCTTGACCACATCGAGCTTTCCCAGCCGTGGTGGTGGAAGGAGTACATGGATGAGCTGTCGCTGGGCGGCAATACGCATTACTACTTTGTCGGCGACTTCTTTTTGCACGCACTCCGCTCCGCGCGTGTTGTCATTTTCAACAAGGAGCTGTATGCCAATTATTATGACGATGCAAACAAACTGTATGAGGTTGTTCTCGACGGAAAATGGACCATCGATCATTTTGCTGAACTGGCAAAATCCGTCTATATCGACTTAAACAATGACGGTAAGACAGACGGCGAGGACCAGCTCGGATTCTGCTCCTGGGCTACTATGGCATCCACTGACCCGTTCGTTTACGGCACGGACATCGAATACGTCAAGCGCACAGAGAACGGCGGCATCGAATTCACAATGATTTCTGATGACGCGGTCACACTCTGTGAAAAACTCGTAGACTTCTTCTGGCAGGATGGCACCTTTACTAAAAACACCAGCGACGCGGAACAGTATGCCATGTTTGAATCGGGACGTGTGTTGTTTATGGGCAACGCCTCCCTTGTTTCCGTTGAAAAGATCCGCGACATGGAATGTGATTTCGGTATTCTTCCCTGCCCGAAATTCGATGAAGCACAGGAGAATTACCGTACACTCGTGCATGACGGCGGATATCTCGGTGCTGTCAACGGCAACTCCGCGAACCTTGATCTCGTCGGTGCAGTCCTGGAAGCGCTGAGTTCGGAAACCTACCGTTCCGTCACACCGACCTATTACGAAACTGCGCTCAAAGTCAAGTACACCCGTGACGATACCTCTGCACAGATGATCGACATGATCCACGATACGCTGATGACCAACTTCATCTATGCGTACAACTATGCGCTGTCCGACATCGGTTTGCAGTACAGAAAGCTGATTACAAACAAATCCAAGGAATACGTTTCTACAATCGAGAAAACGCTCAAAGCTGCCGAAAAGAAGCTGGAGGTTCTGTCTGACGTATTTGCAGGAAACTGATTCTGCCTGAAAAATTCCGTGAAAGGAAATCACTGTCATGACCAAATCCGCAATCCGCACAGCAAGCATTCTGCTTGCTGCACTTCTGACCGTTCCCACATTCGCATCCTGCGGTGACACGCCCGATGCGAAAAGCACCGACAGCACTGCGGCAGACACAGCCTCTGTCGAATCTGAAACCGTTGACCCGAATGATCCCTCTCAAATCAAAGATTCCCTGCCCGAAGGACTCGATTTCGGCGGAAAAACATTCCGCATCTACAATGCCAACGAAGCACATCAGATCTACTATGAGGAATCCGAAGAACTTGCAGGTGACGTTGTCAACGATGCCGTCATGCGCCGCAATCTGGCAGTTGAGGAACGACTGAACATCACGCTTCAGCACGACCCGTACAATGATACATGGGACTCCGTTGCCGATTCCATCCGCAGGCTCGTTATGGCGGGCGACCAGACCTATGATCTGTTCATGGGCCATCAGACCGGCGTAACACAGCTGCTCGCCGACAACTGCTTTGTCAATACCTTTGATCTGGAGCATCTGGATTTCTCCCAGCCGTGGTGGAACAACCTCTATATGGACGAGCTGTCTCTGGGCAGCGACTACCGTTTCTTCCTCGCAGGCGACTATTTCATCACCGCACTGCTCAACGCCCGTGTGGTTTACTACAACAAGCAGATTTTCGCCGATCATTTCGACAACGCCGACGGTTTATATCAGGAAGTCATCGACGGCAAATGGACCGTCGACCGTATGGCAGAGCTGATTAAGGCCGTCTATGTGGATGTCAACAACGATTCCAAACCCGATGTGGATGACAAGCTCGGCTTTGTCTGCTATGCAACACAGGCATCGGTCGACGGCTTTGTCTACGGTACCGATATTGCGTTCACACAGCGCGATTCCGACGGCTTTATTACGCTCTCGATGATCTCCGATGAGGCCGTCAAGCTCGCGGAAAAGCTCAATGATCTGTTCCATCTGCCCGGTACCTTCACAGGTGCAACCGGAAATCAGGCCTCCATCTTCGCATCCGGTGATACGCTGTTCCTCGGAAACGGCGTGTTCTCTACCGCAAACGGTCTGCGCAGCATGGAAGCGGACTTCGGCTTTTTGCCGCATCCCAAGTATGATGAGGACCAGGAAACCTACCATTCTCTCGTACATGACACGGCACTGCTCGGATGCATCCCCGGCTCTTCCGCAAACCTCGACATCGCCGGTGCTGTCATTGAAGCACTCAATGCAGAATCCTACCGTACCGTGACCCCCGCATGGTATGAAACAGCACTCAAGGTCAAGTATGCACGTGATGATCTGTCCGGTCAGATGATCGATATCATCCACGACTCGCTGACGACCAACTTTATCTACGCCTATAACTATGCACTGGATAATATCGGTAATATCTACCGTGACCTGGTTTCCAAAAATTCCACGGATTATGCATCTGCTGTCGAAAAGAAACTCAAATCAGCGGAAACCAAGCTCGCTGCACTGGTCGATGTTTTCCACGGCGCAAATCAGTAACGCTGTCATTTTCAGACAATACACGAGGAAACAATCATGAAACACGCGACAATCCGAGCCGCAGCACTCCTGCTTGCAGCACTTCTGACCGCACCGGTCTGCGCATCCTGTGCAGACACGCCGGCAAGCGATCCCGCTGACACAACCGCTGCCGTCACCGAAGCACAGACCGCGGCGGAAACCGTGGATCCGGATGACCGCACGCAGATGAAAGACACGCTTCCCGATGACCTGGATTTTGACGGCCGCACCTTCACTGTCTTCATCTCCTGCCCCTCCGACCAGAACGACTTTCTCGGCGGTGTTGCGGAGCAGACCGGTGATCTCGTTGAGGATGCGGTATACAACCGCAATGCCTCCGTTGAGGAACGGCTGAATGTCAAGCTGGTCTACAATCCGCGCACAGAGCTGACCGGCGGTACGATGGATGCCGCGGTTCTCAAGCTGCTGATGGCGGGAGATTCCTCGCAGGACCTGTTCGCAGGTCAGCAGTACGGCATGGCAAAGCTGCTCACAAGCGGCGGTTTTGTCACGGCGGAAGACATTGGCTATATTGATCTGGACCAGCCATGGTGGTGGAAGGACTACATGGATGAGCTGACGCTCGGAAACAGCGGTCACTACTACCTCGTCGGTGACTATTTCATGGAATCGCTCCGATTTACCCGTGCGGTGCTTTACAACAAGGAGCTGTATGCGCGCTACTACGACAACGGCGACGGTCTTTATGAGCTGGTGCTTGACGGCAAGTGGACCATCGACCGCATGGCAGAATGCGCAAAGGAGGTCTATGTCGATCTCAACAACAACGGGGAAACCGATGAAGAGGATCAGCTCGGATGTATATTCTGGCTGAGACTGGGATCTACCGATCCTTTTGTATACAGCACGGATATCGAATTCACCAAACGTGATAAGGACGGTTATCTGTCGCTGAACATGATCAGCGACGATGCTGTCAAGCTCTGTGAAAAGCTGGTCGATTTCTTCTGGCAGCCCGGCATTTATGCAGGCTGTACCAGCGACGAACAGCAGGCATCTTTGTATGCATCGGGACGTGTTCTGTTTTCTGGCAATTCCAACCTGAAAACCGCCGAGCTTCTGCGCGACATGAAGAGTCCGTTCGGCTTCCTACCGTATCCCAAGTTTGACGAGGAACAGACAGAATACCGCTCTCTTGTCCACGATGCCGGTATGATCGGTGCGGTCAACGGCTGCTCCGAAAATCTGGACATGGCAGGTGCGGTACTGGAAGCACTGTGCGCGGAAACTTACCGTTCCGTCACGCCCGTCTGGTACGAAACCGCACTGAAGATCAAGTACACGCGCGATGATATTTCCGCGCAGATGATCGATCTGATCCACGGTTCTATTACGACAAACTTCATCTATGCGTACAACTACGCGCTGTCCGATATCGGCCTGCAATACCGCACGCTGATTACCAACAAATCCACGGACTATGTGTCCCAGGTGGAAAAACAGCTGAAAGCCGCCGAGAAATCACTGCAAGAACTGACTGATGTGTTTTCCGGCGCAAATCAATAAAACTCCAACCAAAGAAAGGAACTTATTATTATGAAAATCGGTGCAATGATTAACGGTTTCCGCCGTCCTACGTTCGCTGAAAACCTCGAGGTCGCCGCTACTCTCGGTATCGACGGCGTTCAGTTCTACGTCTCCGACGATCTTCCCGACGATGTTGTGAAGGATCACCTGTCCCGCATCAAGGACAAGGGCATGGTCTTCTCCGCACTCTGCGGCGACATCGGCGGCTACGACGATCCCGACGCCAACAAGGAAAAGGTCGAACGCTTCAAGAGAATTCTCGATCTGTCCAAGAAGCTCGAATGCAGCATCGTAACTACCCACATCGGCAAGATTCCGGAAGATACAACCTGCGTCAAGTACAACACCATGTACGAAGCATGTAAGTCCATCGCAGACTACGCCGCTTCCATCGATGCAACCTTCGCCATCGAAACCGGTCCGGAAAAGGCAGTCTTCTTAAAGGAATTCCTCGATCGCCTTGACTCCAAGGGCATCGGTGTCAACCTCGACCCCGCAAACCTCGTCATGTGCTCGCACGACGACGCAGCTTTTGCCGCAAATGTTCTTTCCAAGTATATCGTCCACACCCACGCAAAGGACGGTATCGCAACCGGTCACAACTCCTACCTGGAAGTTCCGCTCGGACAGGGCGGTGTCCACTTTGACACCTACATTCCCGCACTGCACTATGCAGGCTTCGACGGCTTCCTTACCATCGAACGCGAATGCGGCGCTACCCCCGAAAAGGACATCGGTATGGCAGTTGACTTCCTGCGCGCCATCACCGAACGCTACGGCTACTATCACAAGTAATCTCGGAGAATTTCTTCCGATGGACAAAATGGGCTGTCTTCACGGCGGCCCTGTTTGTCTTTTCCATATGCTGATATCAAGAGGAAACCGCACATGAACCCACTCGCTGACCGTCTCCGCCCGACGACCTTTGACGATATGGTCGGTCAGGCACATCTTCTCGGGAAAAACGGCGCACTCCGGAAAATCGTTTCCGCAGGCTTTCTGCCGAACATGATCTTCTTCGGACCGCCCGGTACCGGAAAGACGACCGCCGCCAACATCATCGCCGCCGCATCCGACAAAACCCTCTGCCGGCTCAATGCGACAACCGCATCTCTCTCCGACATCCGTGAGGTCACACAGCAGACCACGGGACTGTTCGGCTCCGGCGGTATCTTGCTGTATCTGGACGAAATCCAGTATTTCAACAAAAAACAGCAGCAGTCGCTCCTGGAATTTCTGGAGGACGGACGCATCACGCTGATTGCCTCCACCACGGAGAATCCGTATTTTTATATTTATAACGCACTGCTGTCCAGAAGCTCGGTGTTTGAATTCCGTGCCGTTGCACCAAAGGAAATTGTACCGACACTGAACCGCGGTCTTGCCTTGCTCAACCGGGAAAACAATACAAATACCTCGGCTGACGACACGGTTCTGCTCGCGATTGCACAGTCGGGTGCAGGAGATGTCCGCCGCGCACTGGGACTGCTCGAAAACGCCTATTATACGGCAGATGGCGGTGTCATTGACCGGGAACTGCTGGAAACACTGATGCCGTCGTCGATGGCGGTCTTTGACCGCGACGGGGACGCTCATTACGATACACTGTCGGCATTGCAGAAATCCATCCGCGGCTCCGATCCCGATGCTGCAATTTTCTACCTTGCGAAGCTGCTGGAGGGCGGCGATCTGTTCTCCGCCTGCAGACGGCTGCTGGTCATCGCAAGCGAGGACATCGGTCAGGCTTATCCGATGGCGGCGGCAATCACGCAGGCCTGTGTGACCTCCGCCCGTGAGCTCGGTCTGCCCGAGGCGAAAATTCCCTTGTCCAATGCGGCAATTCTGCTGGCGACCGCACCCAAGTCCAACTCTGCAAACGAAGCCTACGGACGTGCCGCAGCGGATGTGCAGGCAGGACGCGGACAGAAGATTCCCGATCATCTGCGCGATGCACACTACGAGGGCTCCTCAAAGCTCGGCCACGGCATCGGGTATCAGTACCCGCACGCATTCCCGAACCACTATGTCAGCCAGCAGTATCTGCCCGACGATCTGCGGGATGCACACTACTACGAATTCGGCGAAAACAAAACCGAGCAGGCGGCAAAACAGTACGCCGAAAAAATCGGAAGCCTCAAAACCAAAAAGAATTGAAGCAAATTATTAAATTCCCCAAAAAAAAATTGAAAATTTCCAAGAAATTTTCGTAAAACTCTTGACAACAGACCCCCAAAAAGTGTATAATATATAGTGTCGTATGATGTAAATCCATCGGGATACGGCAATCTGCTTCAAGAAAACAAAATTACAACAGATAGATATCAAATGCCTATCTTTGAGGGAGGTGCAACCGCATGAAGAGAACATACCAGCCGAAGAAGCGCCAGAGAAAGGTCGAACACGGCTTCAGAAAGAGAATGGCTACTGCCAACGGCAGAAAGGTCCTGAAGAGAAGACGTGCTAAGGGCAGAGCAAGACTGACCTACTAATTCATGCTGTCCCCGCTCGTGCGCCGAAACCGCGATGAAAAAGCCTGTGCCGCAAGTCATAGGCTTTCCTTTTTGTCATCGTGTGTTCCGCAGTACAGCAGAACGACAGCCAAAAACGCCATCCAATCCACCGACAAAGGGGTATGCGTTCCCGCGTGCAGATGATGAAGCAGACACGTTTTGGGGAATCGGTACCGCACACACAAACGGTATGAAGTATAAAGCCATCGGTGAAAATCACCTGTATCAGAAGACGTATGCACGCGGGATGAAGGCGGTTGCAAAAACCGTCGTCGTTTACTGCCTGCGCGACTATGCCGCAGCAAAGCTGCAAAAGGCACATCCGCAGAACAAGCGCGCCAACCGCGTCGGTCTGACGGTCACAAAGAAAATCGGAGGCGCTGTCACCCGCAGCCGCGTCAAGCGGATTCTGCGCGAGGGATTCCGCCGCCTGGACACGGAAACACCGCTGAAAACAGGCTTTCTCGTCGTCCTTGTCGCTCGCGACGCCGCCGTGACCGCCAAGTCACAGGACATCTATGCAGATCTGAGATACGCATTCAGAAAGCTCGGCATGGTGGAAGGAATGCCCTTCCCGCCAAAGGAAACGCAGGACAGGCCGAAACCGAAAAAGAAGCCTGCGTCCGCGACATGATGCGTCATCTTGCCATCGCACTCATCACTTTTTACCGTCGTTTTCTGTCACCGCTGAAAGGGAAACCCACCTGCATCTTTTATCCGAGCTGCTCTCTGTATGCAATCAGGGCATTCAGAGAATGGGGGTTTATCAGAGGTCTCGGCTACACTGCCTGGCGGCTGCTCCGCTGTCAGCCGTTTTCGCGCGGAGGATATGACTTCGTGCCGCCGCGCAGATGCCGCCCCGACAGAATTCAGAAACAAACCGTACAATGCTCCGCTCCGCTCCCGTTTCTGCCGACAGAACCGCTGTCCGCAGAGCAGACCGCCGGCACACCCGGTACCCGCCGCCGCACCCGATGAGGCAGGGGAATGACGGAACACACGCATCCACCACTTTTCCGAAATCAGAAAGGAAACAAAGCCCGACATGCAAGGCTTATTTGATCTTATCAACATTCCGTTCAGCTGGGTCATCCGATTCTTCTACGGGCTGACGGATAACTACATGATCGCCCTGCTGTTCTTTGCGATCGTTGTCAAGCTGGTTCTGTTCCCCATCGGTATCAAGACCCAGAAGAACATGGTCAAGCAGGCATCTCTGCGCCCCAAGGAAATGGCGATCCGTGCAAAATATGCCGGACGTACCGACCAGGCGACACAGCAGAAGATGCAGAACGAGATCATGACGCTGTACCAGAACGAAAACTACAATCCGGCGGGCGGATGTCTGCCGATGATTTTGCAGCTGATCGTCATCTGGGCCATTTATCAGATCGTCTACGGACCGCTGACCTATCTTTGCGGAATGTCCGCAGAGGCAGTTTCTGTACTCAAGGAAGGCATCAAGGTGCTCACAGAGGCAGAAACATACACCGGCAACCAGATCCAGATGCTCCACGACATTGCCGTGCTCGGTGCCCAGAAAGTACTGGAAGTGCTTCCGACGCTGGAGGGCTACACCGCTGACATCGGCACGCTCATTGAAGAGGTTCTGCAGAACCCGCCGAACATGACCGTTTTTGGCGGAAAGCTCGATCTGTCCGCAACGCCGACCGTCGCATTCAACCTTCTGCTCCTTGTCCCTGTTCTCAACCTCGTGACGACATGGGCATCCACCAAGATCACACGCAAGTTCTCCTACCAGTCTCCTGACCAGCAGCAGATGAACTCCTCCATGAAGATGATGGAAATCACCATGCCGCTGATGATCTTCTGGATGGCATTCAACCTGCCCGCGGCACTCGGCGTTTACTGGATCTTCCAGAACGTACTCGGTGTCCTGCAGTCCTTCATTCTGTCCAAGATGTATCCGTATCCGAAGTTTACCGATGAGGAACTGAAAGAAGCGGTCAAGAGCATCAATCAGGGTCAGAAAAAGGACAAGAAGTCCGCTCCTGCATCTTCCGGCAATGCAAACAACGGTCAGAAGAAGCGTTCTCTGCATCATATCGATGATGAGGACTATGCCGATGTCCCCGCACAGCCGACCAAAAAGAAAAAGTCTGCGGAACTGCCCGAAGCACCTGCAGACGAACCTGCAGAAACAACAGTTTCGGACAAGCCCGCCGAGGGAACCGAAAACGGTCCTGTCGGTTTTGCGCCGCTCAAGGATGACAAGCGCAGCAAGTAAAGACTGATATTTATATTATCAAGGAAGTATACCGCAATGAAAAAGGAAATCATCGAATCGGCAAAGACAGTCGAAGCCGCCGTCGCACAGGGTGCGGCTAATCTCGGCGTCGATGTGTCTGCCGTTACCTACGAAGTTCTTGAGGAAGCAAAGAAGGGTCTGTTCGGACTCGGCGCCGCTCCCGCAAAGGTTCGTGTTACCTATATTGAAAAGCCCGACGAGGTTGCACTGTCTTTTGTCAAGACCCTGCTTGCCGATATGGAGCTGGATGCGTCCGTTTCCATGTCCGACACCAAGGACGGCGACAAGCTGATCACGGTTGAGGGCGAAAATGCCGGTGTTCTGATCGGTCACCACGGCGATACGCTGGATGCTATCCAGTATCTGGTCAACCTCGCGGCAAACCGCAAGGAAGACGAGGATCGCTGCTACACCAAGATCACCGTCGACGTCGAAAACTACCGTGCAAAGCGTGAGGATACGCTCCGCCAGCTGGCAAACCGCATGGCAGAAAAGGTCCTCAAGTACAAGAAGTCCATTACGCTGGAGCCGATGAACCCCTACGAACGCCGCATCATTCACTCTGAAGTGCAGAACATCGAGGGTGTTTCCACCAACTCCATCGGTGCGGAAAACAACCGCCGCATCGTGCTGTTCCTGACCGGCGCAAACGACAGCGGTGACAGCAAGGCGGCAATGGAAGCAGCACTCAATGCCGAAAAGGAAGAAAAGGCTGCAAAGAAGTCTGATCGCGGTGAACGCGGTGAACGCGGAGACCGTGGTGAGCGCAGTGGACGCGGCGGTCGCGGAGGACGCGGCGGTCGTGGTGGTCGCGGCGGCAGAGGTGCACGCGAAGAGTATGTTGCCGAAAAGCCCAACCGTCCCCTGAAGACCGTTGACAAGGACGCAGAAGCAGCAGCTGCTGCCGCAAACGTCGAAGTTTTTGAGCGTGCGAAGGCAGAAAAGGAAGCTGCAGCGGCAAATGAACCGCCCAAGGCACCCTCCACACCCTCCCGCAAGAAGCCGTACTATGTCCGTCCCAAGCAGACCGGCGAGCGCACCTATCAGAAGCCCGTCAAGAAGGACTCCGTGGAAAGCTACTATTTCGATCTGGAGAACTCCAAGAGCGGTCTGACACGCGAAAAGGAAGAGCCCTCCGATATCGCAAAGGCGTGC
>SVRM01000105.1 GCA_015064785.1 Oscillospiraceae bacterium | reverse complement strand
GGAGCCCAGACTGCCTTGCCTTCACCGCAGACAAGTGCACCGAGTGCATCGCGGTTTCTGCGCAGATCGGAGAGGATACCGGGCATCTTCTTTAACTGCTCACGCAGAATTGCGCCGATGATGTCGGAGACACGGAATTCCGTACCGCCGAACAGGGGCTGTTCAATACCACTTAACTGATCGCCGAAGAAAGCAACAGCACCGGCATCGTGATAAATGAGTGCGCGCTCGTAGATGGTTCTGTCATTTGTGACGAGTGCACCGCCTTCCCCTGCCGTGATGACCTTGAAGTAGTTGAAGGAATACGCACCTGCATTGCCGATGGTGCCGAGGTACTGACCCTTGTACATACCGCCGTCTGCCTGGCAGGCATCCTCAACGATGGCAAAATTGTACTTTGCGGCGAGTGCCTTCAGTGCATCCATGTCGGACGGGAAGCCCTGAATGTGGACAGGCATGACCGCCTTGGTGTGTGCGGAAACCTTCTTTTCGACGTCAATGGGGTCAATGGTCAGTGTTTCGTTGACTTCTGCGATGACGGGAATGGCGCCGACGGCGATGACAGCAAGTGCGGATGCAATGTAGGTGTAAGCCGGGACGATGACTTCATCGCCCGGGCCGATGCCCAGACCGATGAGCGCGGAGGTGAGCGCACCGAAGCCGGAGGTCATGGTCAGCGCGTATTCCGCACCGACGGTTGCCTTCCATTCTTCCTCAAAGTGCAGCACTTCCTTGCCGCTGCCGTTGATCTTGAAAAAGTCGCGGCTCATAATGGCTCTTGCAACAGCATCAATTTCTTCTTGTCCGATTCTGTACATAATGATTTCTCCTTGTTGTTTGATTTATTTGGATATAGATGATGGGTCTTATTGGATTTCCTGTGTCATCAGGCGCAGGTTTTCGTCGATGAGTACCTGATCGGCGGAATCGATCAGCGGATGGGTGCAGTTATAGCGGAAGCAGGCGATTTCATAGCCGCCGCGCACGAGCTGATCCTCTGACGGTAAGTAGGCGTTGTAGCCGTTGGTGTTGGAAAGGCTCAGGGTATACCGGATGGGGGAATACTCCTGTAAGCGCATTGTGACCTCGGAGAAGATCTCAAACGGGAACGGCACAAATGCTGTGTCACCGAGTGAAAGGATCGTCTGCGGGAAGGTCATCTCATGCTCATAGGCAGGACATCCTGCATCGTATTCGTCGAGCGTGGATTTGAAGTACAGGTATTCCATCCGACCGAGGTTGTAAAGCGCATCGGGGTTCGGATAGTTTGCAAGCATGGCCTGCGCTGTTTCACGGGGCAGAAGCGGCTTTCGCGGAATGTGAACCGTTCCGTGATACAGTTTCAGTTCACCGACCGTGTAGACACCGAGTGCCCGGTATGCCCGGATGGCATCGGATGCAGCATATCCGCCGAGTTCTTCAACATAACGGAAATCGGCTGTGGTCTGTCCGTTGGTCAGTCGCGGACCGACGTCACCCTCCGCACCGTTGATGTATGCGGTCATCGTGCCGGAAACCGCCTCCAGCCGGTCGGTCATGATACCCGACCAGTCACGGGAAATTTCCGTCTGCAGACCGGCGGCCGTGCCGTGACAGCCGTAATGAATCAGGTTGATGATGCCGGCTTTTGTATCCCTGTTCCGGATGGCGACGCAGGTCATCTGCGGATCAAAGCAGCCGCGCGGATTCTGTCCGAGTGCAATGGCACCGTTGCGCATCTGCTGTCTGCGGTTGATGCCGATCTCGGAGTGAACGACACCGACCGCGAGCTCTGCCGGCTGCAGGGTGTCGACGGCCTGCTTTGCCGCACGGCAGAGTGCCGGTCTTAAAACCGTATCGACATAAACGCGGTCAATGTCGCCCCAGCCTTCCATTCCTACGGTGTTGGGACCGGAGTGGGTATGGGTTGCGGACAGAATGATGTTCTCCGCCGGAATTCCGACCTCCGCACCGATTGTCCGGCGCAGCTCGTCGGAGAGTTCATTCTGAAATCCGCCGATTGTGACCGAAAACAGGATGGCGCACTGATCTCCCTGTGCAAACGCAATTGCCGTTGCGTGCAGCGGATCGTGTACCGATTTGCTTTCGGTAAAGGGGTTATATCCGAATAAAAGAGTACCGATCACCGGTGTGATGTCTTCTCTTGCGGCACCGACAATAAATAATTTGTCGTTCATAAACAGTACCGAACCTTGTGACAGGTTTTCCTTTCTTTGCGTTCCTTTTATTATATCATACAATAAAAAAAAATAAAAGGGGATTTTGCGAAAAAATCATGAATAAATTTCTGCGGTCAGCAAAAACTCTGAAAAATTCCCGGATTTGAGAAAAGCCCTTGACAAAACGGGCGGAATGTGGTATCGTGATACTGATTTCATACCGATGAAAGAGAGATACCCCAACGATGAAACATAAGCTCCCGATACGGGATTATGCCCTGATTGTGCTTGGAAGTTTGATTTATGCAGCAGCACTTTGTTTTTATGTCTATCCGCGCTCTTTTACCTTTGGCGGGACCTCGGGACTGTCGGTACTGCTTGCAAAGCTGCTTCCGCTTCCTGCCTCCGCGTTTACCGTCATTCTGAATACGGTGCTGATGGTGCTGGCATTGGTGCTGCTCGGACGGCAGTTTGCCATCCGGACGCTGGTCGGTTCCGTTCTGACGACGTATTCGATTGCGTGGATTGACCTGCTTCCGTTTGCACAGAGGATGCATACCCCGTGGATGTGGGCAGATCTTGTGCTGGCGGTCTTCTGGATTGCCCTCGGTACATCACTGCTGTTTTCGGTCAATGCCAGCTCCGGCGGCACGGATATCATTGCGGTGATGATCACAAGCAAAAAACCGGGTGTCCCGGCAGGGCGTGCACTGTTTATTTCCGACATTCTGATTGTCGCGGGCGCATTTCTCCTGTTCGGTGCGGAAACCGGCATCTGCTCCGTTGTCGGACTGATACTCAAGGCGTTGTTTGTCGATGCACTCACGGCACTGGGGCGGCGGCTAAGGTCAAAGAAAAAAGAACATTGATTTATATACTATAAATTGGAAAGGAAATCTGTCATGACACAAATTTTACAGAATGCAAAGTTTATTACAACCGCAAATCCGCGCGATACCGTTGCACCGGTGTTCCGCCGCACCTTTGCTCCCGCAAAGGACATTGCGAAAGCAGCGCTGACCGTCACTGCCCGCGGCATTTACGAGGCGCGTATCAACGGCGCGCGTGTCGGAAACTTTTATTTTGCACCCGGCTGGACCTCATACAAGAACCGCGTACAGGTACAGACCTACGACGTTACCGATATGCTCGGTGAGGACAACAACATTGACATTCTCCTTGGCTGGGGTTGGCATTTCGGCACCATTCAGCGCGGTTCCCTTGAGAACATCTGCGACCCGTGCATCATCGCGGAGCTGAATGTCACCTATGCCGACGGTACAACCGAATCGATTCCCACCGATGAAAGCTGGCTTTATTCCAAAACGCCGATTCTCTATTCCGACTACTACAACGGCGAAACGTATGACGCCAACATTGTCTACGGCGAATGGAAGCCGGCAGTCATCACCGACGGCAAGCGCGAGGCTTTGATTGCGCAGGAGGGCGAAATTGTCACGCACATCGAGGAAGTTCCCGCCATCAACTACTTTATCACACCCAAGGGCGAGCGCATCATCGACTTCGGTCAGGAAGTGACCGGCTATGTCTGTTTCCGCACGGTCGGCGGCATCGGTGAGCGCATTTCCATCGATCATGCCGAAATTCTGGATAAGGACGGCAACTTCTACAACGAAAACTACCGTGCGGCAAAGTCGCGTGTAACCTACATCACGGACGGCAACACCGAAAATTGGTATCATCCCGTATTCTCTTTCCAGGGCTTCCGTTATATCCGTCTGACCGAGTATCCGTCGGCGGAAACCTATATCGGTGACTTCAAGGCAATTGTCATCCACTCCGACATGAAGCGCACCGGCTGGTTCTCCTGCTCCGACCCGATGGTCAACCGCCTCTACGAAAATGTCATCTGGGGTCAGCGCGGCAACTTCCTCGATGTTCCGACCGACTGCCCGCAGAGAGACGAGCGTCTTGGCTGGACAGGTGACGCAGAAGTCTTCTGCCGCACTGCCGCGTACAACTTCGATGTCAATAAGTTCTTCCACAAGTGGCTGCACGATCTGGCACTGGATCAGGCAGAGAACGGCGCGGTTCCGCAGATCGTTCCGGCACTGTGGCATCCCGACGGCGCATTTGCATGGGGGGATGCGGCAACGGTTTGTCCGTGGGAAATCTATCGCGCTTACGGCGATATTACGATTCTCGAAGAACAGTTTGACTCGATGCAGAAGTGGGTCGACTATGTCTACAACAAGGGCGACGGACCTGCTGCCTGGGGCGGCGGCGGACAGTACGGCGACTGGCTCGGACTGGATGCGGAGGAAGGCTCCTACCGCGGCGCAACAAACGATCTTCTGCTCGGTACGGCATTCCTTGCCTACGCCTGCGATCTGCTCATCAAAGCAGGAAAAGCATTGGGTAAGGATATGTCCTTCTACGAAGCAAGACGTGCCGAGGTTGGTGAGGCGTTTGTCCGTGAATTTGTCGGTGAGGACGGTATGCTGACCTCCGACACCCAGACGGCATATGTCTGTGCACTGCACTTCGGTCTGGCACCGGATGTGCCGAAATATGCGGAATATCTGGCAAATCTGGTGAAGAACAACGGCAATAAGCTGAAGACCGGCTTTATCGGTACGGCGTTCATCATGGATGCGCTGACCGACAACGGATATGCCGATGTTGCATACTCGCTGCTGCTGCAAAAGGAATTCCCGTCATGGCTCTACAGTGTCCGCAAGGGTGCGACGACGATTTGGGAGCACTGGGACGGCTTAAAGCCTGACGGCTCCGTCTGGTCGCGTGATATGAACTCCTTCAACCACTACGCCTACGGTGCGGTTGCATCGTGGATGTACGGCACGATCTGCGGCATCAAGCCCGATGAGGAAAAGCCGGGCTATGAAAACATCAAGATCGCACCGATTCCGGATGCGCGTCTTGACTGGGCAAATGCGATGCTTGATACCAAGTACGGCACGGTCATCTCCGGCTGGGAAAAGGTGGACGGCGGCTACGAAATCACTGTCACGATACCTGCGGGTGCGACGGCGGACATTACCGTCGGTGAGACGACCGAGCATGTCGGCGGCGGTGTGTACGAATACATGCTGAAAGCATAAATCAGAAAGTCAAAGGAACTGTTATAAGCCCATTTTTGTGGTTCTTGTAACAGTTCCTTTTCTGTAAATACAAATAGAACTATCGGTCTGTGGTCAGCTTATGATACTCCCGTACCAGCGCTTCAACAGCACCGGCGTCCATCTCACACAGCGGCAGACGGTAGGTGTCCGAACACTGCCCGAGTGCCGCAAGCAGTGCCTTGACGGGAATCGGATTGACCTCGGAAAACAGTGCGCGGATCAGCGGTGCCATGCGGCATTGCAGCGCAGCTGCCCGCAGGGAATCACCGCATTCCCATGCGCGGCACATCTGTACAGTCATCTCCGGGAGAACGTTTGATACGACAGAAATCACGCCGGTCGCACCGACAGACAGCATTGGCACGGTGATCCCGTCGTTCCCGGCATACAGCGGCAGTGCATCACCGATTTCCTGCCGTAATAACACCGCACGTTCCAGATCACCTGTCGCATCCTTCAGCCCGATAATGTTTTCATGCGCGGAAAGACGGATATAGGTTTCGGGCTGAACCTTCAATCCGGTACGTGAGGGGACTTCATAGAGTATCACGGGAACGGTACTGCTGTCGGCAATCGTCATGTAGTGGCGGTACAGCCCCTCCTGTGAACACTTATTGTAGTATGGCGTAACCACAAGAATGGCGTCTGCTCCGGCTGCGGCGGCATCTCCGGCAAGTGCGGCGGCGCCGGCGGTGGTCGGAGCGCCGCATCCGGCAATGACGGGAATGCTGCCCGCCTGCCGCTTCGCTTCTGTGACCAGATACCGGTGTTCCGCCTGTGAAAGTGCGGATGCCTCGCCTGTAGTTCCTGCAACCACCAGCGCATCGACACCGGCATCCCGCTGTCGGCATACCAGCGTTTGCAGTGCTGCGCTGTCAATCCGGTCCGGTTGGTTTTTCTCAAACGGTGTCACAAGAGCCGTTGCGCATCCGCGGAAAATCAGCGGTTTTGTCATGACATTCCTCCTGTTCTGGGATCGGATGGGGTATCCCTTTTCATTCTATGCCGGGATCGGATGGGCTGTGACGAGTGATCGGAGGATGTCCGGATGCAAAAAACAGTTGACAGGGGAGAGTGGTTATGTTATAATGAAATCAATGATAAATTTATAGGAGGATATCACCATGTACGAACATTTTGAACTTGATAAAAAGCTTGTCAAGTGTGCACCGTCAGCCCGTCAGCTGGCTGTGGAAGAAATGGAATTCTACGCATTTGCACATTTCACCGTCAACACCTTTACCGATAAGGAATGGGGAGATGGGACCGAACCGGAATCTGTCTTCAACCCGTCAGCGCTCGATGCCGACCAGTGGGTCGATGCCCTCAAAGCTGCCGGCATCAAGGGTCTGATTCTGACCTGCAAGCACCACGACGGCTTCTGTCTGTGGCCATCCGCTTATACCGAACATTCTGTCAAAAACAGCCCTTATATGAACGGTCAGGGTGACATTGTCCGCGAGGTTTCCGAGGCTTGTGCGCGTGGTGGCATCAAATTCGGTGTCTATCTGTCTCCGTGGGACAGAAATGCGCAGGTCTACGGACAGGGTAAGCCGTATGACGACTATTTCTGCAATCAGCTGACCGAGCTTCTCACGCAGTACGGACCGCTGTTCACCGTCTGGTTTGACGGTGCCTGCGGAGAGGGACCCAACGGTAAAAAGCAGGTTTACGACTGGAACCGCTATTATGCGCTGATCCGAAAGCTGCAGCCCGATGCCGCTATCGCCATTTCCGGTCCCGACATCCGCTGGTGCGGCAATGAAGCCGGTGACACCCGCGAATCCGAATGGTCGGTGCTTCCTACCTCGGTTTCCATCGAAGATGAGGTTGCGGCAAACAGCCAGACCTCCGACGATGCATCGTTCCGGGAAAAGAAGATCAGCGAAATGGACCGGGATCTGGGCAGCCGCACGCTGATGCAGCGTGCAAACGGTCTTGTCTGGCGTCCGTCGGAAACCGATACCTCGATCCGTCCCGGCTGGTTCTACCATGACCATGAGGATGACAAGGTGCGCTCCGTGGAAACGCTGCTTGACATCTGGTACCGCACGGTCGGCGGAAACTCTACGCTGCTGCTCAACATTCCGCCGGACAGACGGGGATTGTTCCATGAAGTCGATGTCGAGCGCCTGCGCGGCATGGGCGAATACATCAGACGGACATTTGCCGTCAATCTCGCAGAAGATGCCGTCATCACAGCAGACCGAGACAACGGCTACGATCTGCCCGAAAACGTCAAGTGTGACTGCTACGACACCTATTACAAGCCCTTTGACGGCGAGAATTCGGTCACACTGAACATCAAGCTGTCCGAATCCCAATCCGTGACGCATGTTGTCATCAAGGAATGTATCCCATACAGCCAGCGCATTGAAAAGTACGCCATCGACGCAAAGGTGGGCGGTGAATGGGTAGAGGTTACAAGCGGTACGACCGTCGGTTATAAGAAGATTGCAAAGTTTGACGCAGTTGAAACCGATGAAATTCGCATCCGGATTCTTGATTCCCGTGTCTGCCCGATCATTTCGTTTGTCGGTATTTATTAATTCTTATTTTGAGTTCAGAGATTGAGGGAGCATGTTATGAACTTTCGATTTCAGGAAATGAAGCCTGTCATGCAGGCGGACATGGATGCGGTTCTGCAAAACTATCCGACCGATCTCGGATATATCCGCGCACAGGTTCCCGCAGACGGCGATCCATATACTCGCAGAACCGCGATCATTGAATTAACCGCCGCACAGAGCGATGTACATATCTATCCGCATTATCCGTTCGCATTTGAACTCGATATGGGCGTGGTGCGCGACAACGGCTACAGCGGCATCGGGGACTACTGCTTTGAAAAGAGCGGTGCGGATCTGGGTGCCCTGCACGAACTGATGGCAAAAGTCCACGCGGCAGGGCTCGGTTCGATCAGCCGCTATACCGATACGCTGCACAACACACTCGACCATGACAAGCTGCTGGCTGTCGGATTCCGCGGGGTGTATGAGGAATGTGAAGCCTATAACCGCGAGGAAACCGATCCCGAAAAACGCCGCTGGCGGGAAATGGTCATGCGTGCCTGCCGTGCAGTGGAGCATGTCGGTCTTCGTCTGCGTGCGCGTGCAAGGGAGATGCTCTCCGATGCATGTGACGAGGATGCTCGCTACAATCTGGAACGCATTGTATCCTCAGTCAACACGCCGTGGGAGCCGCCTGTGACGCTGTTTGATGCGATGAACGCCATTCTTTGTACGACGCTCTGGATCTCGGGTCTGGACGGTGTGGAGATGAACGCCTATGGGCAGATCGACCGTCTGCTGCAGCCGTTTTATGAGCGTGATCTGGCTGAGGGCAGAATCACGCGTGAGGAAGCATACTTCCTTTTGCAGAGCTTTCTTTACAAGACCGATTTGCACTGCCATTTCAATGAGGAACGCAAAACGTATGACAACGGCGTTTCCGCGATGATCGGCGGCTGTGATCCCGACGGCAATCCCATTTACAACGACATGACGGATATGGTGCTGGATGCATACACCGAGAACCGTCTGATCAATCCCAAACTCAATGCAAGAGCTTCGTCCGGCTCCCCGCGTGCCTATCTTGCCCGTCTTGCCGCACTGATGAAAACCGGCAACAACAATCTCGTCATCGAAAATGACGACTATATCATTCCGATGTTCGAGCGGATGGGTCTGTCGCCCGAGGATGCCCGTACCTATGTCGGCAACGGCTGTCAGGAGGTCATCTGCCGGAACATGGTACACAGCCGCGCGTTTATCTATCTGAATCTGCCGCAGGTACTGCTCGATACCGTGTATTCTGCGTGCCATGGAGAATCCCTGCCCGATGACAAACAGCAGTTTTACCGGTACGCATCCGGCAGTGCTGACACCTTTGATGATCTGTATGCGCTGTTTTTGTCGGGTCTGCACTCCTATATCCGCGTGATTACCGAAACACTGGCACCGTATGAGCGAAGCCACCACGAGTATATTCCCTCGCCGATGTTGTCATCGTTCACGGCAGACTGTACGAAAAAGGGAGCCGATATTTCCAACGGCGGTGCGCGGTACAATCACAAAACGCTGTCCTTTGTTGGTTTCGGCACACTCTGCGACAGTCTGCTGGCACTCCGCACCGCGTATGACGACGGTACGCTGACCGCGCTTCTTGACGCGGTGAAGTCCGACTTTGCCGACTGTGAGCCGTATCGCCTGCGGCTGAAGTCCGGCGAAAACCGGTTTGGTCATTCCGCGGATGCCGATGCGTTTGCAGCAGACCTTGCCTGGGCACTTTCTCATGTATCGGACGGCATTGTCAACGGGTGCGGCATCCCGTGGGGGACCTCGCTGTTTACCTATTATCAGTATTCCTGGTTTGGAAAGAGAACCGGCGCGACGCCGGACGGCCGCCACGCGCATGAGATTTTTTCGCGCCAGATGAACATGGCATCCCCGCCGTCTCTGACCGAAGCCGCACGTTCCATGTCCGTTCTCTGTGATGCGGATTTCCATGATGTCGGAATGTATGACATCGCCATACCGTGTACCGTGACCGACAGCAGTCAGTCGACCGACGCGCTGACGGCATATATTGCCGCGTGTCTGGAACTGAAGATTCCGGTGCTGCAGCCGAATGTCGCCGATCGGAAGACGATGGTTGAGGAACGTGATCACAAGGGAACCCATCCCGATCTTGTTGTGCGCATCTGCGGCTATTCCGCGATGTTTGCCCAGCTTTCCCGCGAAATGCAGGATGAGCTGATCGCACGTACGGGTACTGCATGAGGTGAATGTTATGTCAGCAAAAATCCATCTGAATACGAACCTTGCGCGGGACGGACTTGTCTTTTATGACATTGACGACGGACCGTTCCGCATCCACGGCGTGTACCGTGAGGGTGACCGGTATGTCCGGATGCCCTCAGAGATCGCGAAAACGGTCAGCGACGGTGTCGGCAACCTCTGTGCGCACACCGCCGGCGGACGTGTTCGCTTTGTCACAGACAGCCCGTACATCGCCATCAGCATCAAGGTGCGCTGCTTCAGCAAATTTTCCTTCTTCCCGCTGTCCGGTACAGTCGGATGTGATCTGTACGGCGGAACACGGTATTTCGGTACCTTCTCGCCGCCGCTGGATGTCACGGACGGATATGAGGGTGTTGTCGATATCTTCGATCCTGCCGAGCGTGAATACACGGTCAATCTGCCCTTGTACAGCATGGTGGAAAAGCTGTATATCGGTATCCGCGAGGGCAGTGTCCTGCGTGCTGCACCCGATTACGCTGTGACAACACCGATTGTGTACTACGGTTCATCCATCGTGCACGGCGGCTGTGCGACCCGTCCCGGATGCAATTACGAAAGTATCATCGGACGGACGCTTGACTGCGATTTCATCAATCTCGGCTTTGCCGGATGTGCAAAGGGAGAAGATGAGATTGCAAACTACATCGCGGGGCTTACCATGTCCGCGTTTGTCTACGATTATGACCACAACGCACCGACGGTGGAATATTACAGAGAAACGCATGAGCGGATGTTCAAAACCGTCCGTGCGGCACAGCCCGACCTTCCCATTATCATGATGTCGCGGCCCAAGTATCATCTCAATGCAGAAGAACGGGAGCGCGTCAATGTCATGCTTCAAACTTATGCCAATGCCATCGCGGCAGGGGACAGGAATGTGTACTGCATCTGCGGTACAGAACTGCTTTCGGAGGACATCCGGGAAATGGCACTCGTTGACAACTGCCATCCGACCGACGGCGGTTTTGCAAGCATTGCAAAGGTGCTCGGCGGACGTCTGTGGGAAATTCTCGCGCTCTGATCATATTATATGAGAGGTATCAGACATGAAGAAAAGATTTGAGATCATTGAAAAAGACGGACTTGTGG
>SVRM01000104.1 GCA_015064785.1 Oscillospiraceae bacterium | reverse complement strand
TGTTTCAAGTAGCTGATTTGTTTTGTACATTGGAATTGATTTGCTTAAAGGATACATATCATATCCTGTCCAAATCTGAAGACTCCTTCTTCGGTTCTATGCGGGATATGAAAAAGAACTATCTGAAGCCAATGATGAAAAAACGATATCAGCAGTAAAAATCATATCAGCCGTTCTCTGTATCAAACAACGGAGATCGGCTGGTGTTTTTATTTTATGTATCAATACCTACCTCAAACAGGAGCTGTACGGCGCATCGGACACCACGACGGAAGGTATCGGTGTCCAGAATTGCGTGAAACTCCGATACAGCATTGCTGTATGCGAGAAACCGCACTTTCTGTTCCTCGGTCAGGGTATCGAGCAGCGCATGTTCTGCGTCCAGAACCGCATCCATTGCACGAATGGCTTCTGGATTGGTTTCTTTGGGGTGTTCGGATAAGTAAAATTCCTGCATGGCTTCTATTATGGATGACATCGTCATTCTCCTTCCTGCACAGCTTATTAGATGTGTTGAAACAATTATAACAGCTTATTAGCTGTTTGTCAAGTGCAAATACTGAAAATCCTGTAAGATTGTGATATAATTTTCATGAATATCTAAAATCATCAGATAAACAGGAGATATTATGAAAACGCATACATCGAAACGATCCCAAGATTTTGATGCATATAAAAGATTGAAAGATATACGTGAAGATCATGATCTTTCACAGAAGGATATCGCAGAGCTTCTGAATACCAATCAACAGCAGATCAGCCGGTGGGAAACCGGCACACAGATGATGGGTGTCGACAAATACGTCATTCTTGCACGTTATTACAATGTTTCCGTGGATTATCTGCTTGGTCTGACGGACATACCGAAAAAATTGTATGAATAACGAACGATGCCGCACGGTACGAAAACCGTGCGGCATTGGTATTTGATTTGGTTCTTCCATTGTGCACGCGGCATCACCGTGCAAACCGCACGATTCTGCATTCTCCCGCCGGTATACGGATTTCTGCGGTCAGCGGGTCGAGCGGCTCTGCGGTATCTGTGTGCGGGTTATAAATCTGCGCGGTATTCCATGCGGATGCGGTACGGAAGCGGATGCCGCTGCAGAACGGTATATCCTCCGCATTGACGAGCAGGAACGCCTCAGCATCACAGCCTCGCTTGTGGAGAGTGACGGGTGCGCTGCCCGATACAGGTTCGACCGCCGCACAGTGCAGTGACCGCAATACCGTCAGCACATCCTCGACCTCTTTGTCCGTGATGATGCGGTCAAAGGCATCGGTTGCCGGTGCATCGGCGCACGGCGGAACGACCAGGGTTCGGCTGATGCCATCCTGCGGCAGGGTCACCTCTGCCAGAGCGGCATCACTGATGAAATTGAAGTCGATGCCGGCATGGCACAGCGCACCGGAAATCCGGGTCAGAAAGGCATCCGTGCGCCGCAGCGCATCGGAGAACGGCGTTTTCTCGGAGACCGAGTACGCCGGATAACACTCTGCACGGTAATTTTGGTTGGGAACATAGACGTAAACCTCTCTGACCGGCTCCATGCCGTCAAGTGAGGAAAGCAGCCGCGCCGTGAAATCGCAGCACTGACGAATGTCATCCTCCGGCATACAGAAATCGGTATAGTAGGAGAGAAACCGGGTCACACCGAGTGCCGCTTCCAGAGCAGTCGCAAGCATATACGATGCCTTGGTGATTGGGAAAATGTCGCGGGAAATATTCGAGGCTTCGATCATCACATCTGTTTTGCCGTACAGCTGAGCGGCGGATGCGGCAAATTTGATCGCCGGGGCGTACGCAAAGATTTTCTTCGGGGAGGCAAACAGCATATCACAGCCGGGAATATCCATGGTACCGAGCTGCTCAAGCAGATCGCCGTGCATATACGGGTGATAGGCAAACGTCTCCTCATAGAGAAAATGGCCGCTGTATGCGACATTTGCACGGCGGCAGAAGTCGGCATAGGTTTCCCCGTAACCGACACGGAACAGCGCAGACACCGTCTCCCAGAAATCCGCGCGTACCTGCCTGCCAGCCTCTCCGTCATCGGCAAACAAAAGCGGGAGTGCGGGCATCAGATCATAACCGTGCCGCTTCTGGAATTCCTGCGGCACTTCTTCGCTCCATGGAATGTACGGAGAGAAGGTGATATCGGGATCGGGCAGGTCATAGATTCTGAACACATCGTTTTGCTGACGCATAACATCATCCAGATAATTCTGCCGATAGTTCTCGCGGCAGAGTCCCGGAATCTGCGGCTCATCCGTAAAAACCGCTTCGATAAGCGTTCCGAGTGCTGACACATCGCCGTACCCATCATAAGTTTTGGTCAGAAATGCAGCGGCGGCATCGCGGCTGAGCGTGTCAATATAGCGCCGTATCCCGCGGGTGTTGTGCGAGGTGGTGCAGAATTCAAAGGCCGATTTGCCGAAGAAGGCATACAGGCGCAGACGGCGCTGTCCCTTGCAGTCATACAAAATGCCGCCGCCGAACGTGGTGCTGCCGCTGACATCTGTCAGTGTATCAAACATGGGATTGCCGTTTTCATCAAGTTCACAGAGATAAGCCGCGAGGACACTGCTGTAGCCGTGCGGGCTGTTCAGACAGATGATGCCATGCTCGTCCGGCTCACAGCAAAGCATGGCAAGTGCCTTAGCTTCCAGCGTCGGGTGCTCGTGCGGAACGGTACCTCCCGCACTGCCGCTGGGATAGAACTTTTCGTCGTAAATCCAGACGCGCAGTCCGAGCTCCCCTGCATACCGGATCAGCTCCAGCGTGTCCTGCATACTCTGCTCTGACAGATAGTCCGCATAGGACGGCGAAACGGCGACACCGCCGTAGCCGAGCCGCTTCAGCCGCAAAAGGCGTTCTTTCGGCGGCGGCAGAGGAATGTCCTGCGGAAAACAGCAGGGGATAAAGGTGAAATCATGTACCAGCTCGATGGGGCGGTATTTTGTACTGTCCTTCTGTTTCATTTGGTGTTTTCTCCGTTTCCTTTCCCGGCAGGTTGACAAAAGACCGGTTCGGGGATAGATCGAACCGGCTGTCCTGTGTATTATTTTACAAGGTATCCTTTTTCTGCCAGACGCCGCTTCACTTCTTCCGCCTGTTCCGGGGTCGGTGCGGTGATGTTGTGGGTATGCACGCCTTCGGTCAGGGCCGACAGCGGAAGTGCATCGGCGGCACGGACACGCTCGGCAAACGCGGCAACGTCCCAGCGCGAGGACAGCCGCAGCGCACCCGTCAGCGTTCCGTAAACCGGATGCTCGACCGAAACATCCAGCACAGTACATCCGCAGTCAACAATGAGGTTCAGCTCATCGACCATGTCATCGGCGCTGTGACAGCAGAGCAGGGTGGAAACAATGCCGCATTCATCGGTTTGACGGCGCAGAACATACCCGCGCGGTGTCGCATCAATGCTGTGACCGGCAGTGCGCAGAAGTGCGATATCGCCGACGATAACCTGTCGGGATACACCGTATTCAGAGGCAAGCGCGGAGGCGGAGAGCGGTGCTTCTGCGTCGGCTTTTCGCAGACGCATCAGAATCGCTTCGCGCCGTGCGGCACCGCCTTCACTGACAGACCGCTGCTTCATGCCATCAGTGCGCGCAGTTCTGCCGCAAAGCCGGTGATGTCGGGATCACCGTGCAGTTCGATGTAATCCGGACCGAGGTAGCAGGCAAAGGTCGACATATCGGTAAAGCCGAGATCTTTGTAATAGGCAATGTCTGCTTTGACAACGTCCTTGTCCTCGGTGAAGGGCTTGGGCGGCTTGGTCCAGCCGGAGTAGAGCGAGTTGTCCAGCCAGTAATCCAGCACCTTTGCCGTTTCTGTGCCGAACAGCTTCAGCAGGGACGCCAGATGCTCGTTCTGGGTGCGGTTCTTTTCCGCGTCCTGTGCATAAATCGGTTTGTGGAAGTCACGCTCAATCGGCGCGTATTCGAGGAAAATGCCGTCGGCGGGCTTGACGGTCGTCGGCGGAACGAGGCAGTCGACGTAACCGAGGTAAGCGAACGTCGCATCGGGGTTGTCCTTCCTGATTTCGGCGAGGACGCGGTTGGCAACGTGCAGCTGTTGGTCGGAAGGGGAGAGCTTTCTGCAATTTTCGCAGTGACAGCCGCCTCCCTTGGCATCGTCCATCCAGAAGAAGCAGCGGTTCGTCGAGCGGTAGAGCTTCTTTGCGGCGACAGCGGCGTTCTTTGCATAGAAGTCAAGGGCTTCGTCGTTGGTAACGCAGAAGTTGAGGTCGGAAACACGCGCACCGGCTTCGTTCATGCGCTGCCATTCGGGGTGTTCCTCAAATGCAGACAGCGGCATCAGGTAGCGTCCTGCGTGCATTTCGTACTCAATCTCGATGCCAAGGTCTGCGGCACGGTCGAGCAGTGCACGGTATGCGGGAGTTTCGAGCTTGGCAAGCAGATCAGCCATGCTTTCGTGCGCATGTTGACCGCCGACCGGGTGCAGTCCGATGCGCGGAATGCCAAGAGCCGCTGCGCGGTCGATCCAGGTGTTGTCCAGCTCGTCGGGGTGAATGAGGACGGATCCGGAGTAGATGGTTTTCATGATGGTTCGCTCCTTTTTACGAAATGAGAAATCAGAAATGAGAAATTTGAAATTGTGCATGTGTAACGGTACACATATCATCGGTGATCCAGTTCCGCAAGCACTGCACCCAGCGCATCGGCAATCTCCGATGCCAACGGAGAACGGGTTCCCATCTGCGCGGAAACGACCTCGGCGGCACGTCCGTGCAGGTAAGCCGCAAGTGCGGCGGCGGTCAGTGCGCTGCATCCCTGTGCGGCGAGGGTCGCCGTGATGCCGGTCAGGACATCGCCGGAGCCGCCCTTGGCAAGTGCGGAGGTGCCGGTGGGATTGAGGAAGGCGCGCCTTCCGTCGGTGATGATCGAACGGGTGTCCTTTGCGTTGACGGTAACGGCATGTGTCTGTGCAAAGCGGGACGCTGTACCGATCAGATCGGCAAGACAGTCGCCGATCGGCATACCGGTCAGGCGCGACAGCTCACCCGGATGCGGTGTGAGAATCAAGGACGGCGATCCGTGCTCTGCCGATCCATTTCCCCGCAGCCCAAGCCAATGCTCCTCTGCATGAGCGGCGATGATGTTGAGCGCGTCGGCATCGAGGACCGTGGGAACCGTCGTTTCGGCGAGAACGGTCTTCACCAGTGCCGCTGCTGTGTCGGACATCCCGAGCCCGGGACCGATGACAACGGCATCCGCACGCGACAGAGAGGCACGCAGACGGTCACATGCAGACGCGGGATCGTCCTGGCTGTATGTGGTCAGAATTGCTTCCGGCAGGAGTGTCTGCAAGGGAATGCGGTTGTCCTCACAGGTGAACAGTTCCACCAGTCCGGCACCGCTGCGGTATGCCGCACGTGCGGACAGATATGCCGCACCGCACATGTTCTTCGAACCTGCCGCAATGAAAATCCTGCCGTTTGTGCCTTTGTTGGAATCGGGTCTGCGGGCAGGGAGCAGGGCGCGGACGTCATCGTCGGTCAGCATATAGACGGGGAGGGAAATGCCCTCCGTCACGCTGCGTGTGCCATCTCCCTCGGAGAGGGCGGCTGTGGGGATGCCGATATCGAGGATGGTCAGGTACCCGGTGTACGATGCGCCGGGGTAGAGCAGATGTCCGCGCTTGGCGTTGTTGATGGCAAGGGTATGGGAGGCGTGGTATGTGTGTGTGCTGACTGCTCCGGTGTCGGCAAAGATACCGGATGCAATGTCAACGGCGACTGCCGGAATACGGTGGGCGGCGGCATACCGGTTTGCCGCGTCGATCAGATCGGCATACCGTCCTTCCGGTTCGCGCGTCAGACCGATACCGAACAGCGCGTCGACGATCATGCGGTACTGCGTCGGTGCGGCGGTATTCTCTGCCGTATGTGCAAGAAATTCCTCCGGCGCAAGAACCGGAACACCGGCACCGCGTGCTTCGTCAAAGCGGAAGGCACATTCGGCGGACAGCCGGTCGCCATCGGAAAACGCCGGCACGATCACTGCCGGAATGCCGTCCTCACACAGCAGACGCGCACAGAGGATGCCGTCCCCGCCGTTGTTGCCGCTGCCGCAGAGGATGGCGACGGTGCCGTCGGTGCCGGGGGAAGCCGTCAGAATCCGTTGTATGGCATCGGCACAAGCCCGCGCGGCACGGTGCATCAGTATGCGGGACGGGGTTCCGTTTTCGATCTCTGTGCGGTCACATAAAAACATCTCGGCGGATGTCAGAATCCGATACATAGCAGGTTGTCCGGCGTTCATTCGGCAAGCTTTGCTCTTAAGAATTCCGCCGCAATTCTCGCTTCCTCACGGAAATCGCCAAAGCCGCACTCAACGGTGACGATGCCTTCATAGCCGATGGACTTCAGCGCGTCGAGGAAGCCTTTTTCATAGTCCGTGCCGCCGGGGATCTTGCGGTCGGCGGAGGCGATGTGGCAGTGCAGGAGAATGTCGCGGTTGTCGGTGAGATTGGAATACGGCTCA
The DNA here is from genome assembly GCA_015064785.1 of Oscillospiraceae bacterium. Taxonomy (GTDB): domain Bacteria; phylum Bacillota; class Clostridia; order Oscillospirales; family CAG-272; genus RGIG3925. The sequence continues at coordinate 4,748 of SVRM01000104.1, read as the reverse complement.
TCCTCACGGGACATGTGATAACCGTCGGCGAGGAGTCGGACGTTCTTCAGGTTCAGACGGCGGACAACAGCCGCACCCTCGGCAACGGTGTTGCACCAGTTGGTTTCGAGCTTGTTCAGCGGTTCAATGACGCAGATCATGCCGTATTTTTCACAGCAGGCGTCGACCTGTCGGATGAAGGCGTCAATCTGCACTTCTGCCGCGGCACGGTCGTATCCCTCGGGAATGCGGCGGACAGCACCGGAGCCGAATACGACATAGCGGATGCCGAGGCTTGCCATGCGTGCAATGGCGCAATCGACGTAATCGTACAGCGCCGCCGTGCCTGCCTCGTCCGTGATGATCGGCAGATGACCGGGGATGAAGCTGTTGCAGGCATCGAGTGAAAATTCGCCTGCACGGTATGCCGCTTGCAGCTTTGCGACTTCTTCCTCGGAGAGCGCCATAATCAGACCGACGGTTGCTTCCGCCGCATCATAACCGAGCGCGCGCATGACACGGCAGCCTTCGGTCAGGCGTTCGTAGGAGGACATCGGGACTTCGTTTTCACCCTGCGGCATAAAGGAACCGCCGGGAATACAGCAGCTGATTTTCATGTTTGGTACCTCACATTCAAGGGTTATTGGGTTGCATTTATCATATCACAATTCGGCGAAAAAAGCAAGAGGAAATTCCAAGATTCGCGGTGAACGGAGGCGCATTTCGGGGGGGGGTGCGGCATGGCGGGCGTGGTTGGCGGTGCGGCTTTGGGTGGATGACAGTATACCATGCTTCTCCGCAAAATTCAAGCAGAAAATATGTTCTGTCTGTGAACATTCTGAAAACAAAACACCTGTTCCTTTGTTGGGCGGTTCGGAAATCGTTCGCGCGTACTTCCAGGACAAGAACGAGGTAAGGGATGGGGGTTTCTTTTTCTTTTCTTGTTTTCTTTTTCTTTTCTTGTATCTCTTCGTTTCTTTTTGGTTCTTTTTCTTTGCTTCTCTGTATTCTTTTCTGTTTCTGTTCTTCTTTTCTGTTTCTTTGTGGAAAACTGCCGGGTGGAAAAACGTGTGGAAAATTCGTGCAAATGTTCGGTGCCGTGTGAACAATACGATAAGAACAGATGTTTTGATCGGAACCGGCTGTGGAAAACAGGGGTGTGGGAAACGCATGGATGCTCCCGGTTTTCCACAGGTAAAAAAACAGAAGCCGCCGTGGTGGCAGCTTCTGTCGGAATTGCATATTCGATTAGCGGAGGTCGATTTCCGGTGAAATCGCAAGTCTGAACCTGTTCGGTCAGAAAAGCAGGATTTGATTATCTCAGGTCGATTTCGCGTTCCTGCTCGGAGGAGTCGTACATCGCCTGCATCATCTTGGAGGTGATGACAAACTGGTCGATGTGAGACGGGAGCTTCTCGCCGGAGCGGATGCACTTTAAGAAGGAGTCGATTTCACACTGGAACATCGGGTAGGTGTTGGTGTTGAATGCTTCGGAGGTGAGCTTGCCGTCAGCGGTACCCCACATGGTGAAGCCGCCGCCGTAGTTCAGACGGATACCTGCCTTGTCGCCGAGGAAGTCGATGTAGGTGTCGGAAACACCGATGTTCTGTGCCCATGCGCCGTTGAGGGTGATGGTCGGACCTTCGGTACGGACAAATGCGGTGACGGAGTCGTCAACGTCGTAAGTACCGTTTTCGACGTCCTTGGTCATTTCAGACCACATGGATTCGTAGACGTAGTTCTTCATATCACGACCGAGCTTGCAGAATGCCTTACCGGAAACGGTGAGGGGCTGCGGGTCGCCGGTACAGTACATGACGATATCGAGGTAGTGAACACCCCAGTCGATGAGTGCGCCGCCGCCTGCGATTGCCTTGGTGGTGAATGCGCCGCCGAGACCCGGAATGGATCTGTGTGCACGGAAGGAAACATAAACGTGGTAAACTTCACCGAGTGCACCGTCAGCGATCAGCTTTCTGATCTGGTTGACGTTTTCGTTGAAGCGGTTGACGACACCGATGTTCAGAACCTTACCGGTTTCGTGCTGTGCCTTCTGCATTTCGAGCGCTTCTGCATAGGTGCGGGCAGCGGGCTTTTCGCAGAGGACGTTCTTGCCTGCGCGCAGGAAGTCGATGGAGATGGTCGGATGTGCGAGGTTGGGGGTACAGACGGAAACAGCCTCGATTTCCGGGTCGTCCAGAATTTCGTGGTAGTCATAAACTGCCTTACCGCAGCCGTACTTTTCGACAGCAGCGTCAGCGCGTTCCGGAATGATATCGCAGAAATACTTGATTTCGCAGGTATCATTTGCCATGTAAGACGGAATGTGTGCGGAGTTTGCGATGGTACCGCAGCCGATGACGGCTACCTTGATCTTGTCATTTGCCATTGTTATGTTCTCCTGTTTTGAAAATTTCGTTCGGGGTGAATACCCGTATGGTATAAGTATATCAAATTTTGGCGTGTTTTGCAAGGGGTTTGGGGATTTTTGTGGTGTGAAATTTGTGTGAATGGAGGAGATGATGCTATCAATACCTCCGCCCTGCGAAATCTTTACAAACGTGATGATATCAATCCGCCACAAACATCCGGAAGTCAAAGATCATCGGCGGCTTTGCCGTTGCGCGGTCGAAGGGCTTGCCGTCGCGCTTTGCACGCTTTTCCTCAAGATCAAACCACAGGTTGGTAATGGAAATCTCGCCCTCCTGGATGTCGGGGATCTCCAGGGCATGATTGCCCGTACCGCCGTCGCCGTACAGGATCTCTGCGGCTTCGTCCAGCAGATCGAGCTTTTCGGCTGCCAGTGCGCGGTAGAAGCGGATACGCGGCAGAGCCTTCTGTTCATCGGACAGACCTTCGGTGAAATTGCGCAGCACCTGCCACCAGCCGGCGGAAGCGAGCATACGCGCGGTCATCTTGCAAAGGGACTTGTCATCCTTTGCCATGTTTGCCGCGGACAGAATCGTCTGCGATGCCGCCTGCATGTTGCCCTGGATGCGGAACAGCTCGGCACGCGCGTAGGTGTTCCATGCGTTGACGTGGCAGGAACAGGATGCGTCGAGCGCTTCCTCGGCGTCCTCGATCTCGCCGTTTGCCATGTAGGCACACGCGAGCATGTAATGGGTCTTCCAGTAGTACTTGTCCGGTCCCTTTGCGGCCTTCTTTAAGAGATTCAGCCATTCGGGTCTGCGCTGGTAGGACGGCGGCGCGACGGTGTCGTCGTCGTCACCCATGTTGAGCGAGCCTGTCAGAACGAGGTTTTCCCACATTGCCTGATCGGCACTGGGTGTACCGAAGTCGAGGTGCGGGCAGAGCTGCGGCATACCCTTTGCGCGGCGGCGCAGGTTTTCGAGTGCCGCCCAGCCCTCACCCAACAGTACTGCCGGAACTGCGGTCAGTGCCATGGGCTTGGTGTCAATCAGCTCCTGTTCCATTGCCTCGGAGGTGATGACCGTGTCGAGGTAGCGTTCGACTTCCGCCTGTGCACCGTGCCATTCGCCGTGAATCTTTGCAGGATCGGTGTGCGCAGGTCCGTAGTATTCCATCCATTCCCATGCGGTCTTGGGGGGCATTGGCAGAACCTCGTACTGAGAGTGTGCCAGACCGCACTGGATTTCGCAGTAGCGTCCGTCCATGTAACCGCCGCGTCCGTCGTCGCCGGAGAGGAATTCCTGCCACTTGCGTCCGCCCTGTCCGCGTCCCCAGACAAAGAGCTTTCTGCCCTTCAGCCGTGAGGTCGAGGTCTGGACAAGTCCGTAGCCGTTCTCGTCGATATGAGAGGTGTAATAGCGGTGGTTCTGATACGTCTTATAGAAGTAGTCGATGGCGATCGGATTGTTGGTCGGATAAGTCACATCAAGACCGTCTCTCACAGGAATCGGAACGATACCGACACCGCCCTCAATCGGTGTATAAGCACCGTCCGCAGGAACGACATTGCGCGCCTTTTCGTTGGACGGCACGGCGATGTTCGACCACCAGTACATGCCGGTTTCGCGCTGACTGTCGTTGACGACGCGCATACGGCAGTGTAAGAACGTCGCATCCTCGGGCAGGAAGAAGTCCATCTGATGCGTGACAGCACGGATGCGCTCAAAGGAGTAGAAGCGCAGAACCGGAACACCGATACCGGACTGCTCTGCCGTCAGGGTTGCTGTGAAAATCTGCGAGCAGGTGTAGGGGTGGTGCCCGATGATCGCGCCGCAGTTCCACTCCACGCCGCCCGACGCCCATGCATTGCGCAGAGCCAGATATGCCGGACGGTAGACGTGGTTGGCAAGGAGCAGCTCACGCCCTGTGTCCTTGTCAAAAAGCGACCAGAGCTTGCCGCCTGCCTCCGGGACGAACGTCGCACGGATGTGGTCGTTTTCAAGGACGTAGCTGTCGACGCCCTCGCGCGGAACGTCGTGGGAATAGTTGTCCTGCGTCAGATACGGGAACGCCGAGGTCACGCCGCTGTAGCCCAGCCAAAGACCGTCGTCGTCGCCGAGTACCGATGCCGGTCCTTCGTTGTCGGGATTCGGACGGTGGATGTCGTAAAGCAGCGGCAGGGTCGATGTGCCGTTCATGACTGCCGCACGGATATCGAGTACGGATTTGGTTAAGGTTGTCATTTGGAAATACCTCCTTGTGATGGTTTCAGATAGGCAATTGCAAAATTGCCTACCTTCATCGCCCAAAGGGCGATATATAAACAAATTGCGTCGCTTGGGCGGGTTTCCCGCCCAAAAAGACACCTTCAAAGCGACCAAAGGGAGCCATCGGGCTGC
>SVRM01000103.1 GCA_015064785.1 Oscillospiraceae bacterium | reverse complement strand
ATTTTGCAGCTGATCGTCATCTGGGCCATTTATCAGATCGTCTACGGACCGCTGACCTATCTTTGCGGAATGTCCGCAGAGGCAGTTTCTGTACTCAAGGAAGGCATCAAGGTGCTCATGGAGACGGAAACCTACACAGGCAACCAGATTCAGATGCTGCACGACATTGCCGTGCTCGGTGCCCAGAAAGTACTGGAAGTACTTCCGACGCTGGAGGGCTACACCGCTGACATCGGTACGCTCATTGAAGAGGTTCTGCAGAACCCGCCGAACATGACGGTTTTTGGCGGAAAGCTCGATCTGTCCGCAACGCCGACCGTCGCATTCAACCTTCTGCTCCTTGTCCCTGTTCTCAACCTCGTGACGACCTGGGCATCCACCAAGATCACGCGCAAGTTCTCCTACCAGTCTCCCGAACAGCAGCAGGCAAACTCTTCCATGAAGATCATGGAAATCACAATGCCGCTGATGATCTTCTGGATGGCATTCAATCTGCCCGCAGCACTCGGTGTTTACTGGATCTTCCAGAACGTACTCGGTGTCCTGCAGTCCTTCATTCTGTCGAAAATGTACCCGTATCCGAAGTTTACCGATGAGGAGCTGCGGGAAGCGGTCAAGAGCATCAATCAGGGTCAGAAAAAGGACAAGAAGTCCGCCTCCGACAATGCATCTGCAAACAACGGTGCAAAGAAGCGCTCTCTGCATCACATTGACGATGAGGATTACGCAGAGGTACCCGCTCAGCCTACCGGCAAAAAGAAGAAGTCTGCCGAAGTCCCGGCAGCATCCGAAGACGAAACTCCTGTCCCCGCAACGGATGACACGCAGGACAAGCCCGCGGAATCCGGTCCTGTCGGTTTCGCACCGCTCAAGGACGACAAACGAAACAAGTAATAACTGACTCACATCTAAGGAAGTATACCGCAATGAAAAAGGAAATCATCGAATCGGCAAAGACAGTCGAAGCCGCCGTCGCACAGGGTGCGGCAAATCTCGGTGTCGACGCTTCTGCCGTCAGCTATGAAGTTCTCGAGGAAGCGAAGAAGGGTCTGTTCGGACTCGGTGCCGCTCCCGCAAAAGTTCGTGTAACCTATATTGAAAAGCCCGACGAGGTCGCACTGTCCTTCGTCAAGACGTTGCTTGCCGATATGGAGCTGGATGCATCCGTTTCCATGTCCGATACCAAGGACGGTGACAAGCTGATCACCGTCGAGGGCGAAAACGCCGGTGTTCTCATCGGCCACCACGGCGATACGCTGGATGCCATCCAGTATCTGGTCAACCTCGCGGCAAACCGCAAGGAAGACGAGGATCGCTGCTATACCAAGATCACCGTTGATGTGGAAAACTACCGCGCAAAGCGTGAGGATACCCTGCGTCAGCTGGCAAACCGTATGGCAGAAAAGGTTCTCAAGTACAAGAAGTCCATCACGCTGGAGCCGATGAACCCCTATGAGCGTCGGATTATTCACTCCGAGGTTCAGAACATCGAGGGTGTCTCCACCAACTCCATCGGTGCGGAAAACAACCGCCGCATCGTTCTCTTCCCGACCGCCGGCAATGAAGGCGTCGACAGCAAGACCGCAATGGAAGCGGCTCTGAATGCCGAAAAGGAAGAAAAGGCTGCAAAGAAGGCTGAAAAGTCCGAACGCGGAGACCGCGGTGAGCGCGGTGACCGTGGCGGCAGAGGCGGTCGCGGTGGTCGCGGCGGCAGAGGCGGCAGAGGCGACCGCAAGCGCGAAGAATACGTTGCAGAGAAGCCCAACCGTCCCTTAAAGACGGTTGACCGTGACGCAGAAGCAGCAGCGGCAGCAGCCAATGTTGAGGTCTTCGAGCGCGCAAAGGCAGAAAAGGAAGCCGCAGCGGCAAACGAACCGCCCAAGGCTCCGTCCACGCCCTCCCGCAAGAAGCCGTATTACGTCCGTCCCAAGCAGACCGGCGAGCGCACCTACCAGAAGCCCGTCAAAAAGGATTCTGTCGAAAGCTACTATTTCGATCTGGAAAACTCCAAGAACGGACTGAAGCGTGAGAAGGAAGAACCCTCCGATATCGCAAAGGCCTGCGGCATCTACGATGATCCGGCAGATGCACCTGCAAACGAATCCAAAGAATAAGTTTCCCAAACAGGATGTCACACGGCATCCTGTTTTTTTATTGACATTTCCACGCAAATAGGGTAAAATAATAAATAATAATAGATTTTCCGCGAAACAGGAGGTGTCCCGCTTGCCTGATGTCACCATCATGCTCAAACCGGCGTCATCGGCGTGCAATCTGCGCTGTGCATACTGCTTCTACCGTGAGGAAGCAGACAGCCGCACCTGCCCTGACTGCGGCATAATGACAGAGAATACCGCGCGGCAAATCATCCGCAAAACACTCGATTATGCCGGACATGTATCCGACAGCCATGTCTCCTTTGCGTTCCAGGGCGGTGAGCCGACGCTGGCGGGACTGCCGTTTTTCCGGAATTTTGTCCGCATGACGCGGGAGGGAAACGGTTTCCACATCCCTGTGGATTTTTCGCTGCAGACAAACGGTATCACACTGGACGAGCCGTTTGCCGCATTTTTGGCAGAAGAACACTTCCTTGTCGGGCTGTCGCTGGACGGCATCCGTGCAGTCCATGACCGATACCGCACCGATGCCGCAGGTCACGGCACGTATGACGCCGTTCTCCGCGCATCCCATCTGCTCAGAGAACACCGGGTTCCCTATAACATCCTCTGCGTGGTTACAGATGCGCTGTGTATGCATGGAGATGCGGTCTGGAATACCCTCTCACCATATGGACATCTGCAATTCATCCCGTGCCTGCCGCCGATGACGGAAAATGCCGTGTCGTATGCGCCGGAGCCGGAGCATTACGCGCAGTTTCTCGATGCGGTTTTCCGCGGTTATTACCGCAATTTCCGCCGCGGCACCTTCGTCAGCGTCCGCACCTTTGACAACTGGCTGAATCTGCTGCTGCGCCGCCCGCCGGAATCGTGCGCCATGTGCGGGGTTTGTATGCCATCGCTCGTTGTGGAGGCTGACGGCGATGTTTATCCGTGCGACTTTTATGCGCTGGATGACGTTTTGCTCGGCAATCTCTGCGCGGCAGATACCACAATCGACACCCTGCTGTCCTCAGAGAAGATGCGGGGTTTCCTCGCACCGTCCCACGCCGTTCCCGATGCCTGCCGCGCCTGTCGGTATTATCCGCTGTGCCGCAACGGCTGTCGGCGCGAACGTCTCCTGCCCGACGGCAGAACACAGCACTGTACATCATTCCGCCGCTTCTTTGACCGTCACATCGGTCATCTTGAAGAAATGGCAGACATCATCGAATATCAAATGAAACAGAAAGGAAGAACACCGTGAACCAACCGAATGTACTTCTCATCATCGCCGACCAATGGCGCGGCGACTGTCTCGGCTACGAGGGTCATCCCGACGTCAAAACGCCCCGTCTTGACCAGCTCTGCGCCGAAGGCTTCTCCTTTCCGCACGCCTATTCCGCGACACCGACCTGTATTCCCGCCCGTGTGGCACTGTATACCGGCATGGCGCAGGAAAACCACTGCCGCGTCGGCTATCAGGACGGCAACCGCTGGGACTACGAACACACGCTGGCATCGACCTTTGCCGATGCAGGCTATCAGTGCCACTGTGCAGGAAAGCTGCACGTTCATCCGCTGCGCAACTCCGTCGGCTATCATTCCGTTGATCTGCACGACGGCTATCTGCACTACTACCGCAAGCCGGGCATCTCTTTCTGGGATCATCAGAACACAGCGGACGACTATCTGTACTGGCTCCGTACCCGCCGCGGCGCACAGGCCGACATCATCGACACGGGCATCGACTGCAATTCGTGGGTCGTCCGTCCGTGGCCGTATGACGAGTGTGAGCATCCGACGCGCTGGGTGACGGACCGGGCGCTCGATTTTCTGCGCCGCCGTGACCGCGACAAGCCGTTTTTCTTAACCGTCTCCTATGTTCGCCCGCATCCGCCGCTGGATGCACCGGAAGCGTTTCTGTCGATGTACCGCGGGCGTGATCTGACACCGCCGGTCTACGGTGACTGGGACGATCCGGATGCCATCGGGATCGGCGGGTATGCCGTGGACGCCGACACGGGACCGCTCGACTGTGACCAGCGCACCGAGGCACAGCGCGGCTACTATGCTGCCATGACGCAGATCGACTACGAAATCGGTCGTCTGCGCGACACGATGTTTGAGCACGGGCTGTCGGACAACACGATCATTCTCTTTGTCTCCGACCACGGTGAGCTGCTCTGCGACCACCATCTGTTCCGCAAGTCCCTGCCGTTTGAGGGCTCGGCACGGGTTCCGCTGATTGTGCGCGCACCGGGTGACTGCCTTGCCCGCGCCGGCTATACCGGACAGAGCCGCGCCGACAAGACCGCCGTGACCGCCCATGTCGCCGAGCTGCGCGACGTCATGCCGACCCTGCTTGCGCTTGCCGGTGTGGATATTCCCGACACGGTCGACGGTGTCAATCTGTTCTCCGATGCTCCCGCCAAGCGTGAGCTGATCCACGGCGAGCATCTTGCGGCAGGCGGATCGGTGCAGTTTATGGTTTCCGATCACGATAAGTACGTCTGGTATTCGTCAGACGGGCATGAATTGTACTTCGATCTTGCCAAAGACCCCGGGGAAACGCACAATGCGATTGCCGATGCGGAATATGCCGAGCGGATTGCATATCTGCGCGGAGCGCTGACCGAGGCACTGGCGTGGCGTGAGGAAGGATTTGTCCGGGATGGGGTTCTTGTCGCGGGTCGTCCGTGCAAACCGGTGCTGACACAAGCGCTGCGAGACAGAGAAACTTGAATTTATGAGATTTCGGTCCATTGTGTATTCTTTTGCAACCTGAAGTTGCCCGAATGCAAATACAGGTTGGTGGATTTTTCTTTACCTGTGTTGTATAATTAGTTGTGTAAAGGAGGGAAGCCGTATGAGCTTTGCAGAAAATCTGAAACAACTAAGAAAAGAAAAACAACTGTCGCAGGAGGAGTTAGCGGAGATTCTTGATGTGAGTCGTCAAGCTGTCTCAAAATGGGAACAAGGAATTGGTTACCCGGAAGTGGAAAAACTGTTGTTGCTTTCTCGTAAATTAAGCGTTTCGCTGGACAGCTTAATGGAAACAGAGATTGCACGAATGTCAAATGCCAAACAACAGAACGCAACAGGAACCATTACGATCACATCACCAATCGAACATGTCATTGCTACTTGTCATAAAGTTGTGTCTACCGGGAAAATGTCAGGCGGAAAATCATCGCCGCAGTATGCACTTTTCGGTAAAAGCGAAGGAACAGAATTCTTTGGCGGAGAACCAACAACGTTTTTGGGGTGGTATGCGAATGAAGAAGATATCTCAAAAGAAATTATGGAAATCCACAATGCAATTTTGAATGGGATCGCAACGTATACGTTGAAGTACAATGTTCGCACGAGAAAAAAGTTGCTTGGATTAAAAATAGAATCCGAATAAACAAATGAGCCGTGAACACAGGACTCCTCTCCTGCCGTTCACGGCTTGCTCTTTTCCGTTTATTCGATTGTCTCCATCGAAATACACGCCGCCATCAGTCCGCGCTTGCCGCCGGTGTGCTTCATGGCATACCGGTGCGAGTGGAACAATTCATGATGACAGCAGGTGCAGTGCTCCGATACATCGATGTGCTCGGGTGCCAGTCCTGCGTTTTCCAAAAGGATGCGGTTGCAGTGACGCAAATCGCAGTGCCATTTGTCGGAATGCTCATATTCCTCGGGCTTGCGGAAAATCTGATTGCAGACATTCTCCCCAAGGCTGTGGAGAAATGTTTCGTAGAAGCCGTCGTCGACCTCGTAGCAGCAAAGCCCCACCGCATGACCGATCGCCGCGCGGATGTGCTGTTTTTCAGCACCAATGGCACACATGGCATCGACGGTTTTTGCGGCAATGCCGCCAACCGTACCGCGCCATCCTGCGTGACACGCGCCGATGACACCATGTTCGGGATCCCAGAACAGAATCGGTACACAGTCCGCGACGCGAACGACCAGTGCGACATCGGGCGACGCCGTCACAAAACCGTCAAAGCCCCCGTCGGCAAGCGCTGCATCGAGCCGCGCTTCATACGGCACGGAAAGTCCCATACCGCGGTACGTTTCATCGACAGTCAGCACGCGCGTCGTATGCGTCTGGTTGGCGCAGAGCATATGTCCGTCGCCGATGCCGAGTGTCCGCGCAAAACAGCGATAGTTTTCCATAGTCGTCGCCCGATCCTCTCCGACAGAAAACCCGAAGTTCAAATCGGATATGTACGGAAGATGGCTGATACCGCCGTGTTTTGTGGAAAAACCGTGGACCATGCGCACCTTTTGCAGAGGTTTTCCACGGTCTGTCCCATGGTTTTCCACAGGGTTATCCCCAACTTGTGGATAAGATCGGATATCGTCAAAGTGTGATGACGTGAACCATATGGCATTTCCCGCATCATGACGCAAAAACATCGGCATACTCCTTTGAAGTTATTTGGGAAAGAAAACGTTTTGATATTGCTTTCGGTTGACAGACAGGATGACGGCTGCACTCGCGTCTTAGCCTTCCCTGGTAAGGGAAGGTGGATTTCGGTGAAAATGCGAATGCATTTTTATCGAAAGACGGATGAGTCGTCAGCACGGCGACAAGTCTGTACAACATATGGCAACAAGAAGAGTGTGTCGTTTCTTGTTGGAATTTTTAGCATCATCTAAACAGGAAAGCAACAAGAGAACGACTCATCCGGGGTTGTTGCAAGTTGAAAACTTGCGGCAACCCGGGGGCACGAAGTGACCCGAATTTCCCAGTTTTCATGCGAAAATCGCATGAAAATGACCCTCGGAAGAGGGGCAAGGGAGAACTTCCGGACTGCATTCATGCAGTCCCTTGGGCTGAGGCACGTAAGTGCAACAGCCCGACCTTCCCTTACCAGGGAAGGCTTGGATGCGAAGATCGCCCATTACCTTAACGGTCAACCATATACGTGTTCTCTCTTAAGTTGACAGCCCCGTCTATTACAGCACAAACTTCTTGATCGGTTTTACGACAAATCCGTCCTCGCCCGACTGCACTTCGCCGAGCGCAAAAAAGCCTTTGTTCTCGCCGCAGACAGTCATCCGCTGACCGGGCGTGTACCGGGATTCGTCATATTTGCCGCGGTACAGCTTTTTCAAGTGAATCGGCTGACCGTTGTCGGCAAGCCGCTCGTAAAACGCGGGAAGCTCGAGCCGTTCCAGATCGGAAAACAGTGCTTCCGTCGGCAGAAGACACGCAAGACGCTCCTCATCGGTCATTGCTTCCAGTGCCTCTATGGTATATGCACCGTCCAGCGTGAAATTGCCGCTTCCTGCACGGCGCAGTGCACACATGACACCACCGCATCCGAGCTTTGCTCCGATATCGGCACACAGGGTACGGATGTAGGTTCCCTTGGAGCAGCGGACATCGAGTGTGTAGGTGCGCGCATCCTGTTTTTCGCATCCGAGCGAGGACACAGTGATTCGCCGTGCCTTGCGCTCGACCGTAATGCCCTGTCTTGCAAGGTCATAGAGCTTCTGTCCGTCGACCTTGAGCGCGGAATACATCGGCGGAATCTGGTCAATCTCACCGACAAACGTTTTTACTGTTTCCTGCACCGCGTCTTCATCGGGAATGGCGCTGCTTTCGGTCAAGACCGCACCGGTGATGTCCTCGGTATCGGTCGTCAGTCCCAGCCGCAGACCGGCGATATAGTGCTTATCCTCGGCGACAAGATACTCAGCTGCTTTTGCCGCCCTTCCAAGCAGGATCGGCAGTACCCCCGTCGCCATCGGGTCGAGCGTTCCGGTGTGACCGACTTTGCGCGTATGGAACAGCCGCCGCATGATTGCGACGCAGTCGTGCGAGGTCATCCCCGCCGGCTTGTCAAGAATCAGAATGCCGTCCGGCTCTCTCACCGTTTCGCTCATGCCTGTGCCTCCGTCGGTTCTCCGGAGGCTGCATCTGCCGCATCCAGCGCCGCACCGATGGCGGAAACAATCGCCGCTTCCACGTTTTCTGCGGTATCCTCGATGGTACAGCCTGCGGCACACGTGTGACCCCCGCCGCCGAACTGCCCTGCAATCTGCGCAACATTGAAGCCCTGCTCACAGCGCAGGGACAGCTTATAGACACCCTCGCCGCGCGGCTTGATATGCACGGCAACACGGACGCCCTGAATCCCGCGGATCAGATTAACAATATCGTCAATATCATCGTCTGCGAGCTTATATTTTTTCATGGTCTCGGGTGTAAAGGTGACAAGCGATACGCGGTTGTCACAGAAGAAGCGCAGGTTTTCATATGCCGCCTTTGCCGCCATAACCTGCGACAGCGGTCTGCTGCCGTACAGACGCTCGGCGATTTTCGCGTGTTCGATGCCCTCTGCACGCATGGAGGCAAGCATGGCCGCCGCGCGGTGGTGCGTCTCGGGTGTGACGGCGCCGTACTTGAAGGAACCGGAGTCGGTGTTCAGTCCGGCGTAGAGCGGTACTGCAATGTCGGCGGGCATGATGCGGTCAGTGTCATTCCAGCCGAAGATTTCCCGTCCGAGATCGAACACCAGCTCGGCACACGCAGCAAGCGTACCGTCAATGCAGGCTTCCTTTGCAAACAGCGTATTGGTGCCGTGATGGTCAATGGCAAGGTCGACATGCCGTTCCTCGCCGAACGGCACGGTATACGCGCCCATCAGAGACGGCGATGCCACGTCAACCGAGATGACCTTATCCCACAGGAATGTACCGGGAATCTGCTCCAGCAGAAGCGACTGGCGCTCCTCTGTGATAAACGAAAGCCGGTAGGGAACGGGCGAGGCACAGATGACATGCGCCGTTTTTCCCATATGCCGCAGAAGACCGCGCAGACCCATCGCCGCACCGAGCGTATCGCCGTCGGGATGCGCATGGCAGAGAATCAGATAGCGGTCATACGTTTGCAGCCAGCGTGCGGTTTCCTCCCGTGACAGGAGTGCACATGCAGAAGCAGTCTCAGTCATCGAATTCGTCCTCCTCGGAAGCGGCAGCTTCGGCAGCAGCGGCAGCCTCGGCGGCTTCCTGCTCCATGCGCTCGTCAAAGCGGCGGATGTCCTCCATCACGGAGGGCTTGTGCAGAATCGTATTGATCTTCGCGCCGTAGGCGATGGATTCGTCGTAAACAAACTGAAGCTCCGGCGTGATGCGCAGGTTCAGTCTCTGTGCAATCTGTCCGCGGATGAAGCCGGAGGCGGAGATCAGCCCCTTTCTCAGCTCCTTTGCGTCAAAGCCGTCGCCTTCCTTTTCGGCACCGAGGACGGAATAGAAAATTTTGCAGTATTTGAGGTCGGGTGTCACCTCACAGCGCATGACAGAAACCAGGTGCTTGGAAACCCGGGGATCCTTGATGTTCCGGACGATGTCGGAAACTTCATGCGTCATTTCTTCGTTGATGCGGTCGCGTCTGTATTTTGCCATAATCATTACTCCTTCAAGGTTTACATACATATATGCATTATTATATCACATTCTGCGCCCGGATGCAACCGTTATCAAAAAAATCCTTTATTTTCAAGCGGTTTTTCAAAAAAATCTATTGACAAAAGCGCGAATATATGATAAAATATATGTACCTCTATAAGAGGGTCTTTTTTTGCTGTCCAAAAAAGGACATCCTCTTTGGAACTGCGTCGGTCGGCAGACGGAAACGGTACCCGCCCCGGCCATCAAAAACGCGGTTGGCATCTGCACCGCATGTGCGGCTGTCTGAGGGAGGTACACGACAGGAAGCCTTTTGTGTTTTCTGTCCACACAAACATGCGCGCGGCGGATCGTGTCGGATGAAGCCGCAGCGACAATTCATCAGGAGGTGCCTATCAATGAGAGTTAAGATTACCTTAGCATGCAGCGACTGCAAACAGAGAAACTACGACACAATGAAGAACAAGAAGAACGACCCCGACAGACTCGAGCTCAAGAAGTATTGCAGATTCTGCCGCAAGCACACGCTGCACAAGGAAACCAAGTAAGAGGCAAACAGGAGGAAGGACGTAATGGCAGATAACGAAAAGAAGGTTGCCGAAACCGCCCAGGCGTCTGTAGCCGAAACCAAAACGGATGCGCCTGCCCCCAAGGCTGAAAAGAAGCCGAAGAAGGACAAGGTCAAGTTCACGGATCGCGTCAAGAAGTTCTGGCGTGATTACAAGAGCGAATTCAAGAAGATTGTATGGCCGTCGAAGGAAGAGACCACAAAGAGTACCGTGGTTGTCGTCTCCACCATCGTTGTGTTCGCAGTCTGCATTGCAATTCTCGACTTTCTCTTTTCCCAGGGTCTCACCCTGCTCAGCCATCTCGGTTGATCCAACCGGATGACAGACGGAAAATAACGGGAGTACAAACATGAACGAAGCATCAACCCAAGCAAGATGGTATGTCGTCCATACCTATTCCGGCTATGAAAACAAGGTAAAGACAAGCCTGGAGAAAGCCATCGAAAACCGCGGTATGTCCGCATTCTTCTTCGACATCCAGATCCCGATGGAAACGGTTGTTGAACAGGACGGCGACAAGGAACGGGAAATCGAGGACAAGGTATTCCCCAGTTATGTTCTCATCAAGATGATCATGAGCGATGAATCCTGGCATGTCGTCCGCAACATTCGCGGCGTCACCGGTTTTGTCGGACCCGGATCCAAGCCGATTCCGCTGACAGACGCTGAAGTCGCGGCACTGGGAATCGAAACTGACGAGAACACGCCCGCAGAGGCAGTCACGGTCAAGCTGGCATTTGAAGTCGGCGACACCGTCAAGATCGAGAGCGGTCTTCTGGAAGGCAGCACGGCTGTCGTCGAGGAGATTTCCGCAGACATGAGCAAGGTTCGCGTAACCGCATCCATGTTCGGCCGCAATACATCGATCGAACTCGACATCAAGGATGTCAGACGCGCCTGAGTCTGGATCAGGCAAACGGGGTATGAAATGCTTTCATACCTGTGGGAGGAGTCCCAAAATACAAACAACACAGGGATTCCGTTACTTTTTTCTACCACATTTGGAGGTGTAATTTATTATGGCAAAGAAGATTACAGCATACGTTAAATTACAGTTACCCGCCGGTAAGGCTACTCCCCAGCCTCCGGTTGGTCCTGCACTCGGTCAGCACGGTGTTAATATCTCCGCGTTCACCAAGGAATTCAACGAAAGAACCAAGAATGACATGGGTCTGATCATTCCTGTTGTTATTACCATTTACGCAGACCGTTCCTTCTCCTTCATCACCAAGACTCCTCCGGC
>SVRM01000102.1 GCA_015064785.1 Oscillospiraceae bacterium | reverse complement strand
TGGTCTCCCATCATCGGTGAAGGCGAAGCTGACATCATCCTCGCATTTGAACAGCTCGAAGCGTACCGCGCACTGCCCTATCTGAAAAAAGGCGGCGTTGTTGTCACCGGTACGCAGTGCATCGATCCGATGCCCGTTATCACAGGTGCGGCAAAGTATCCGGAAAACCTCTGCGAGAAAATCGCTTCACAGGCAGATCTGATTTCTGCCGATGCCATCGGCATGGCAAGAGAAGCCGGCACCATCAAGGCGGCGAACGTCGTTCTGATCGGTATTCTCGCGCGCCGCACGAACATTCCCTATGAAACATGGATCGAGGTTCTGAAGACCACCGTTCCGCCGAAGTTCCTCGATGTCAACTTAAAAGCCTTTGACATGGGCTGGAACCACCAGTAATCGGGAGGAGCAATACCATGGAATTTCAATTTTCCGATAAACTCCGCGAAATGAAGCCGTCTGCCATCCGTGAGATCTTCAAGAGTCTCGGTACGCCCGGCGCCATCTCCTTTGCGGGCGGCAATCCCGCACCGGAATCCTTCCCGGTCGATGCCATTGCCGAAATTTCCGCTGACATTTTCAAGAACAATGCTGCGGCTGCTCTGCAGTATTCCACAACGGAAGGCTATCCCAAGCTCCGCGAACTGGTCGCAGACCGCATCAAGACGAAGTTCTCGGTCGGGCGCGATTTTGATTCGACGATCATCACCTCCGGCGGTCAGCAGGGTATCGAGCTTGCATGCAAGGTGCTGTGCAACGAGGGTGACACGGTCATCGCGGAAAACCCCAGCTTCATCGGTGCGCTGAATGCGTTCCGTTCCCTCGGTGCCAACCTTGTCGGCGTCGACATGGAAGAAGACGGCATCAATCTTGCCGCTCTGGAAGAAACGCTGAAGAACACCCCCAACGCAAAACTGCTCTACCTCATCCCGACATTCCACAATCCCTGCGGTACCTGTATGTCGTATGAAAAGCGCGTCGCGGTTCTGGCACTTGCCAAGAAGTATGATGTCATCATCATCGAGGACAATCCCTACGGTGAGCTGCGTTTTGCCGGCGAGGAAATCCCGACGATCAAGAGCATGGACGATGAAGGACGTGTTGTTTACTGCGGCTCGTTCTCCAAGATTCTGTCCGCCGGTATGCGTGTCGGCTTCCTGTGCGCACACGAAGACCTTGTTGCAAAGATCGTCGTTGCAAAGCAGGTTGAGGACGTGCACACGAACATCTTCTTCCAGATGATCTGTGCGGAATTCATGACCCGCTACAACATGGACGAACACGTCGAAACGATCCGTGCGCTGTATCGCCGCAAGGCAAACCGGATGCTCGATGCACTCGACCGCGAAATGCCCGACTGCGTCAAGTACGCACGTCCCGAGGGCGGTCTGTTCCTGTGGTGCACGCTGCCCGATCACATTGATGTTTCAGACTTTATCAACCGTGCAAAGGAGCAGTTGGTCTTTGTCGTTACCGGCAAGGCATTCAACTGCGACGAAAATGCGGGTACACACTCGTTCCGTCTGAATTACTCGATGCCCTCTGACGAAAACATTGACAAGGGTATCAGGATTCTCGGCGATATTATCAGAGATATGATGTAAATCCATTCAGAGAAGCATTCTGCGGGATGCTTCTCTTTTTTCCTTTAACAGTTTATTCACAAAATTTTCGATGAATTTCATTGAAACTGCGGCCGTTCTTGTGGTATAATGAAGAAAAAGGAGGCGTAATATGAAAAACAAGGAGATCAAACACCTAGTAATTATCATTTCGGTACTGCTTGCCATCCTGATCGTTCCCTTTCTTTTTTCAAGATTCAAAGGTGTATGGGATTATCATGTAAATTACGTCACAGAGGACGAAATCCCCAATTATGTCAAAGATTATCTGAATGCGGACACTGCATTCTGTCTCGGTCAGTCAACCTTGGATGACCAAATCGTGACATGGTGGCAGACAGATGAACCCTTCGGAAAAATCCGTGTGCTGAATTTCAAAAAAATCAAAGACAAATATTATCTGGACAGAGACAGACGTCCATCAAACGAAAGCTTTGGATATTCTCAGTCATTCCCTGACTGTCATGCGATCCTGATCACCGCAGAACACTGTGTCAAGTTCTCTTATATCCTTGATGAAACCCTGTATACCGTCCCCGTGGATGCAGTTCCGTTTGCGTACTGTTTCCCCGGTATTCCCGCAGATCTGGTTCCTTATATTGAGGGATAACACAATCTTTTCCTGCCTGTCATTCTTTCCGACAGGCAGTTTTTTCTTTTTCACAATATCCCCGAACACTTTGTAACATTATCAAAAACACACGCTTTTTTGCGCAAAATTCCTTGCAGATGAAAGATTTTCGTGGTATAATAAGAGCGCAAACAAATATTTGATTTTCATGATGCAGGAGGCTGACATGGCAAAAAAACAGGAAAAACCGAATACCCCGCCGCGTGACGGAAAATTCCATCTCGTCTCCGATTATACCCCGACCGGTGACCAGCCGCAGGCGATTGATCTGCTCTGCGCGGGACTTGACGCGGGCATGAAAAACCAGACACTGCTCGGCGTTACAGGCTCCGGCAAAACCTTTACAATGGCTAACGTCATCGCGCGCATGAACAAACCGACCCTCGTCCTTGCGCACAACAAAACACTCGCGGCACAGCTCTGCTCGGAATTCCGCGAATTTTTCCCGCACAATGCCGTCGAATATTTTGTTTCCTATTACGAATACTACCAGCCGGAGGCGTACATTCCCGGCAAGGATATGTACATCGAGAAGGACTCGATGATCAACGACGAAATCGATATGCTCCGCCACTCGGCGACCTCGGCACTGCTCGAGCGGCGCGATGTCATCATCGTGTCGTCTGTGTCGTGCATTTACTCCCTCGGTGATCCGCAGGAATATAAAAATCAGCTGCTCGGCGTCAGACCGGGACTGCAGATGGAGCGCGACGAATTTATTGAACGGCTGATCCGCATCAGCTACGACCGCAATGACTTTTCGTTCACCCGTGACAAGTTCCGCGTGCGCGGCGATACCGTCGATGTCTTTCCGGCATCGATGCACGACAAGGCTGTCCGCGTCGAGTTCTTCGGTGATGAGATCGACCGCGTTTCCCTCATCAATGTCATCACAGGCGAGGTCACAGAAAACCTGACCTACTATCCCATCTATCCCGCGACGCACTATGCAACCTCCGACGAAATGCGGGAAAAAGCACTCGGCATGATCGAGGACGAAATGCTGGAACGCATTGACTTTTTCCGCGCACAGAACAAACTGCTGGAAGCGCAACGTATTGAGGAACGCACACGGTACGATCTGGAAATGCTGCGAGAAATCGGCTTCTGCTCCGGCGTCGAAAACTACTCCCGTGTCATGAGCGGACGTGAACCCGGTTCTACCCCGTACACACTGCTTGACTTTTTCCCCGACGACTTTCTGCTGTTCGTCGACGAGTCGCATGTGACCCTGCCGCAGGTTCGCGGTATGAGCGGCGGCGACCGTGCAAGAAAGACGAACCTCGTCGATTACGGCTTCCGTCTGCCCTCTGCCTTTGACAACCGACCACTGTATTTTGAAGAATTCGAATCAAAGCTCAACCAGTCGATTTTCGTCAGTGCCACGCCGTCCGAATATGAAAAAACACACTCTGCGCAACAGGTGGAACAGCTCATCCGTCCGACAGGTCTGCTTGACCCCGAGGTTGAGGTGCGCCCGATTGAAGGCCAGATTGACGATTTACTCGGCGAAATCCGTGTCCGTGCAGAACGCGGCGAGCGCGTGCTGATTACAACACTGACCAAGAAAATGGCGGAGGACTTGACCGAATATCTCGAATCCAATCGCGTCCGCGTGCGCTATATCCACCACAATGTCGAAACGATCGAGCGTACTGAGATTCTGCGCGATCTGCGTCTCGGTGTATTTGATGTCCTCGTCGGCATCAATCTGCTCCGTGAGGGCATCGACCTGCCGGAGGTTTCGCTTGTCGCCGTGCTGGACGCCGACAAGGAAGGGTTGCTTCGCTCGGAAACGTCCCTTGTCCAGACCATCGGTCGTGCCGCACGAAACGCAGGCGGTAAGGTCATTCTGTATGCCGACACGATTACAAAGTCGATGCGCTATGCGATTGACGAAACAAACCGCCGCCGTGCGATTCAGATGAAATACAACGAAGAAAACGGCATTATCCCGCAGACGATCATCAAGCCTGTCCGCGATGTCATCGAGCTTCGTGCCAAGGACGAGATTGCCGCGGCATCAGGTCGTGGAAAGAAATCCGGCAAGAAGAAGGATACCGTCCCTGTATCGCAGGCAGAACGCGATGCGCTCATCACCGAGCTGACCGCCGAAATGAAGCTCGCCGCAAAGAACCTCGAATTCGAACGCGCGGCATACCTGCGTGACCGCATCAACGAAATCAAGATGGCGTTCTCTTGAGCCTCCCTCCCCGAGGGAGGGGGACCGCCGGAGAAACCCATGGTTTATCCGGTGGTGGAAGGAGTATGCATCGAAGTTATTTCAAAACAAGGAGAAAACCATTGGCATCACAACATCTCACCGTCAAAGGTGTCCGCGTCAACAACTTAAAAAACATCGATCTGACGATCCCGCGCGACAAGCTCGTGATCTTCACGGGTCTGTCGGGATCGGGCAAATCCTCCCTTGCGTTTGACACCATCTACGCCGAGGGACACCGCCGCTTTGTCGAATCATTGTCCTCGTATGCACGCATGTTTCTGGGGCAGCTGGACAAGCCCGACATGGACGGCATTGAAGGACTGTCCCCCGCCATTTCCATCGACCAGAAAACCACATCAAAAAACCCGCGCTCGACCGTCGGTACCGTCACGGAAATCTACGATTACCTGCGGCTGCTGTATGCGCGCATCGGGATTCCGCACTGCCCTGTCTGCGGCAAGGAGATCCGTCAGCAGACCGTTGACCAGATTCTGGACAAAATCTGTGAGCTTCCCGCACGGTCAAAATTCATTGTGCTGGCACCTGTTGTCCGCGGGAAAAAGGGTATGCACGAAAAGGTCTTCGAGGACGCGAAAAAATCCGGCTACGTCCGTGTCCGCGTCGACGGCTCCATGTATGAGCTGTCCGAGGAAATCGCGCTTGACAAAAACAAAAAACACTCGATTGAAATCGTCGTCGACCGTCTGATTATGAAGGACGACATCCGTGCACGTCTGTCCGACTCGGTTGAGGCGGCACTGCATCTGGCGGACGGCAATCTGATCATCGAACTGCCCGAGCCGCCCGATGGCTATGAAACGGAGATGACGTTCTCCCAGAGCTATGCCTGCGAGGAGCACAACTTCTCCATCGGCGAGCTTGCCCCGCGGATGTTCTCGTTCAACAATCCGATGGGAGCGTGCGAGCACTGTGCCGGCATCGGGGAAATGCGTGTCATCAATCCCGATAAGGTCATTCCCGACCGCAATCTGTCCTTGGCCGACGGCGCGATCAACGTCAATGGATTCAAATCATTGGAGGACAGCACATGGTCGCGTCCGATCTTTGACGCAGTCGGTGCAAAATATGGCTTTGATCTGAAAACGCCGATCAAAGACTACTCGGAACAGGCGCTTTCTGCCCTGCTCTGGGGTACCGGCAATGAAACGTATGACATCACACGTTCCTTTGACACCCGCGTTCAGCGCAAGGATATGAAATGGGAAGGTGTCATTGCCAAGGTCACAGAGCGTATGAACTGGGAAAAATCGGAATATTACGACCAGTTTGTCGATGATACACCCTGTCCGAAGTGCAAGGGCAAGCGTCTGAACCCGGCTGTCCTTGCGGTGACCGTCGGCGGCAAGAACATCGACGACTTCTGCTGTCAGTCTGTCGCCGAAGCACTCGCATTTGTCAACGAACTCAAGCTGACTGACACCGAATCCCAGATTGCAAACGAAATCCTCAAGGAAATCCGTGCAAGACTTGGTTTTCTGGTCAATGTCGGTCTGGAATATCTGACGCTGTCGCGCCGTGCGGGAACGCTTTCCGGCGGAGAGGCACAGCGCATCCGTCTGGCAACACAAATCGGTTCGTCTTTGATGGGGGTCCTGTATATCCTCGACGAACCGTCCATCGGTCTGCACCAGCGCGACAACCATAAGCTGATCGAAACCTTGCAAAACCTGCGCGATGTCGGCAACTCGGTCATCGTCGTCGAGCATGATGAGGAAACGATGCTTGCCTCCGACTACATCGTCGACATCGGTCCGGGTGCCGGCATCCACGGCGGTCAGATCGTCGCGGTCGGCACGCCGGAGGAAATCATGGCAAACACCGCATCAATCACGGGCGATTATCTGTCCGGCAGAAAACGCATTCCGGTTCCGGCTGTCCGCCGTACGGGCAACGGAAAATCCCTGCGCGTTGTCGGTGCCAAGGAAAACAACCTTAAAAATGTCACGGTAGACTTCCCGCTCGGACTGTTTCTGTGCGTGACCGGCGTGTCCGGCTCCGGCAAATCGTCACTGGTCAATGCGATTCTGCACCGCGCACTTGCGAAGGAGCTGATGGGCGCAATCACCTACCCCGGCAAGCACACCCGCATTGAAGGCATGGATGCACTGGATAAGGTCATTTCCATCGACCAGAGTCCGATCGGACGTACCCCGCGCTCCAATCCGGCGACCTATACCGGACTGTTCACCGATATCCGCAATCTGTTTGCGCAGACCATCGAAGCGAAGAAGCGCGCGTATACCGCCGGACGCTTCTCGTTCAACATCAAGGGCGGTCGGTGCGAGGCATGTGAGGGTGACGGCGTGAAATGCATCGAAATGCACTTCCTTCCCGACGTTTATGTCACCTGCGATGTCTGCAAGGGCAAGCGTTACAACCGCGATACCCTCGCCTGCACCTACAAAGGCAAGAGCATTGCCGATGTACTTGATATGTCGGTAGAGGAAGGACTGTCGTTCTTCGGCAGTATCCCGAAGATTGCAAACAAGCTGCAGACGCTCTATGATGTCGGTCTTGGCTACATCAAGATCGGACAATCGTCGACCACACTGTCCGGCGGTGAAGCACAGCGTGTCAAGCTGGCGACGGAGCTGTCCCGCCGTGCGACAGGACGCACTGTCTATATTCTCGATGAGCCGACGACCGGTCTTCATGCGGCGGACGTTGCCAAGCTGATCGATGTCCTCCAGCGCCTCGTCGATACCGGAAACTCGGTCATCGTCATTGAACACAACCTCGACATGATCAAGACAGCCGACCACATCATCGACCTCGGTCCCGAAGGCGGCGACGGCGGCGGTACGATCGTCGCCACCGGCACACCTGAGCAGATTGCCGATAATCCTGCTTCCTATACAGGACAATATCTGCGCTTCATGCTCGACCGCGATGCGTGTCTGGCACGGGAGCAGGAGGAAACAGCCAAATAATGCACTCGCCTGTTCGTTTTTCCGCGGACAGGCGAATTTTTACAAAAATTGACTTGACAGTTGGTGCTGTCTCCATGTTATAATAGAAATGCAACAATCAAAGGAGGGCTGTCCATGCATATTCACCGATTTTTCCGTTCACATCGAAAAGGTCTGATTTCTGTCGCAGTCATCATATTTTTGGTGGTCATATCCGTTTACCAATCCATTTATGCCGACAATGACGGAATTCCGACTACGACGATCTATTGGCTTCAGGAAACGCCTGTCAATCTGCACGGCAGCAGTGCATGGATTTACCCGCACAACGGCGGCTTCCTCGCCATATCCGATGACAAAAAAAGTGTATTTGCGCTGAACGCCGGAATGTCGCTGACGCTGCACAGCAAAATTGACGATCCGCATCGGACAGCACTGGCACTGTTTGCGGAAAACGATACCTATCGGCTGCTCTGCGGCACCAAGTCGAACACCGGATACATCTATTCCCTGCACACCTTATCGGCAGACGGAGTGAATCTCCGAACAGAGTCCTTCCTTGACAGCGAAGCCGCTTTTCTTGACTGTCGAATGAACCGCCGCTGCCTTGCACTTGTGACCGAAACGCAGTTTCTGATTTACTCCCTTGACGATGCACCTCACCTGCTGTATCAGCAGACATATGCAGGACATGCCCCGCAGGTCTGCATCACAGAGGACACGGTTTTATTCAGCACCTCGGACAAAACGGAAAGCGTACTGTATGAATACAGCATCGAAACAGGCTCGGTACGCACCGCCGCAACCCCCCAGACACCGCTGTTTGCACTGTCTGCCGCACCGGATGACACCAACGCAAAATATTTAATCGGCTGCGGGAACGATTTGCTTGGTCTGGACGAGCAGTTTGCTGTCAAAGAACGCTTTCTCGATCTGCGGGAAACATGGAAGCGCAAAGAATCGGACAGTTCTGTCATCCAAACACTGTCGCAGAAAAACATTGCCGCGGTTCATACCGTCGGTACGGTACTGTACATCACAGATACACACGGGCGTGTCTATAAACTGGATGTTTTCTGGGGTGACAGCGTGCAGTCCCGGTAATCCGTCCACCGAATATTTACAAAATCCCCCTTGATTCGCACACCGGTTCATGATATACTTACGGCATACGTCCATACTGCCAACAACTGTAAGGAGTCTGTTCATGATCAAAACGCATACCCATCCCCGTGCAGCCTGTCTGACGGCCGTTCTGCTTGCGTGTGCCGTCTGGCTCGGCGCACTCTGCATGACGGTATCAGCAGCAGACGCAGTCACCGTTCCCGAATTTACCGATGTTCCGAAAACCGAATGGTTCTATTCCAGTGTATACGGAATCTGTGAGACCGGTCTGATGATCGGAAAATCCGAAACCACATTTGCGCCGCTGGACGAGATCACGGTTGCGGAATGTGTGACGCTGCTTGCCCGTATGCATGCGTATCTCACAGGAGGCACCGCGGTACTGCAAACCATGCCGCTGACAACACCGTGGTACCAATCCTACATCAACTACTGCCAATCCCACAATCTGCTTACCGCCGATATGAAGATGCTTGTCGATGAATTTGTGACCTTCCCGATGTCCCGTGCGCAGATCATCGCGCTGTTTTCCGCACTGCCTGCGCAGGTATGGACACCGATCAATGATGTCGATGCGGGCGCCATTCCCGATGTCCCCGTCGGCGCACCGTTTGAAGAACCGATCTACCGTGCATACCGCTGCGGTATTGTCAAGGGCACCGATGCCAAAGGAACCTTCCATCCCGATGAACCGGTCTCCCGTTCCGAGGTTGCGGCAATCGTCATCCGCATCATTGATGCCACTGCCAGACAGCCGGTGACATTGACGGCACCGAAAATCAAACTGTATGCAGCCGACGGCAGAACCGTCACCGTAACGCGGGAAGAAAAGCCGTCTTATCTTGCGCTCGGCTGGCGCGAAACCGTATATCCGAAAACCTTTGATGCAGAATATGTCCTCAACGCCATGCCGCTTTTCCCGACGAAAACCGGTTACACGCCGCTCGATGATATGATCGGTACGCTGTTTGCCAAAATCCACACCGACAGCATGACAACATATGAAAAGGTAGTCGCCTGCTACGACTATCTGGTCGAAACCTCGACCTACGGGCGTTCTCCCGTTTCCGGCAAATACCGGAAGATTTACAAGAGCAGTCCGTACCTCGATCCCGCACCGGGTCTGAAAACGCCGCTCCGTTCCGCACTTTCCGGTTATTCGGGATATGATTACTTCTATATCGCACTCAAGGATCACGAACTGGAATCGTATACCATCATGTATGCAAGCGAGATGCTGGACGGAAAAACCGGCTGGTGTGACCATTTCTCGTCCGCATTTGCCGTTATGATGCGCAGGCTCGGTCTTCCTGCGATTCCGCTGTATGTCAATTCCCTTGCAGGCTCCACCTACGCACCGCATATGACCTCGATGATGACCGTCGGCGGCGTGGACTGCTACTTTGACCCGCAGATCGAAGCCGTCCTCGTTGGCAGAACGGGCAAGAACGAATACAAGCGCTTCTGCCGTCCGATGGCGGAAATGACGGAGGAATATCTCGTTCCCGCTGAGGACATCGCCATCAACAAGGCGCTGTTCGGAACGTTTGTGTACGATGCCGAGAAGATGGAGAAGATTTTGAAAGAGGAATAAATGCACAATCCCACATGGAGAACTGATTCCATGTGGGATTGGTTTTCAAAATTTCATCAAAACCTATTGACTTTTGCGTGAACTCTAATGTTATAATACAGACAAAGGGGGGAGTACCTTGCTGAAAATCAACGAATTTGCAAAGCTCTGCGGCGTTACCGTTCA
Organism: Oscillospiraceae bacterium; assembly: GCA_015064785.1. GTDB lineage: Bacteria > Bacillota > Clostridia > Oscillospirales > CAG-272 > RGIG3925. The sequence goes on along the minus strand of SVRM01000102.1, from coordinate 1,191 downwards.
TACGCTGCGGTATTATGATAAATGCAATATCCTTTGTCCCCGTGAAACCGATCCGTCGTCGGGATATCGGTATTACCATCCGGAGCAGAAAAAGGATGTGGAGACGATTCTGACGCTGAAAGACCTCGGGTTTTCGTTGGAAGATATTCGTACTTATATGAACGAGTCGATTCAGGTCCGCCGTGTGATGATCGGTCGTAAAAAGCGTGAAATAGAACACCATATCCACTATGAAAAAGATCAGATCCGAACCATTCACGCGCTGTGTGGTCAGGACATTCTGGCACTGTCAAAGGAGACTTTACAGAACGTCAAAAGCCAATTTGAGGACGATCCCGATGTCATCGGACGGTGGGATTACTGCGGATACCTGCCGCCTGATGCTGAATTTACGGGAGAAGAAAATCTTTTACAGGATAACTACAGCATCCCTGTGCTGTTTTTCCTGCCGGGCGGTGAGGAGGTCTGGTTCTATTTCTGGAGCCGTGGCGTTTTCTATCATACGCATGATTCCACCAATCTGCTGATTCCAAATCCTTATGAAATCTTTGAATACAATGGTGAAACCTATCTGCGGCTTTTCTGGATGACGGAAGCGATCACCGTTCCCGATGCCAAAGAAACCATTCGCATCTACAGAAAAACCGATTCACGCAGATACGATAAGATTGAAACGCGTTTGTTTCATGACAAAACCGATCTTCCGTTTGTTCCCGATCCGCGACTGGTTGGTACATGGGATGTTTATACGTTCGTCTATAAGCCGGAGAATTTCGATCCGCGCCGACAGCCGTCCACTCGTATGAGAGGGATGTTTGACCGCATCCGATGCACAGAAGACGGTGCTTTGTTCATGCGCATGAGAAGTTCCGTCGGACATGTAGAGATGGAACACCATTACACAAACGGATATTTTCTCAATGACTACGACCATTTTGCCGAACATTACGAATATCGGGAACACAAAGGCACAGACTATCTGATTTCCGAATACAAGACAGGTAATTACAGTTATGGCGGAACGGTTGATATTTATTGTGTGTTTCGTCGCAGCACGGCAGAATCCGAAAGCTGAACCGTCACCGACCACAAAAAGGAGTATTCTCATGAAGATCACCAATCCCGATATCCGCGCCTACCGCCGCAGAAAACTCCGAAATTTCATCATTCCATCCGTTCTATGGCTCATCC
>SVRM01000101.1 GCA_015064785.1 Oscillospiraceae bacterium | reverse complement strand
GAACTGATGGGGAGAACAAGAAAAAATATTAAGTTAAGAATACCCGAAAAACCCCGTAAAATCAAGGGATTTCGCAACGGAGGCTTCCCGATAGCGACCACGATTTCGAGTCAGCCCCGTTATGACCGCTTCGATATCTCTCCGTATTCGGTTGTGTTTGAATTTTGCACGGCTTTTGCAAGGTGCATCGTGAGCTCAGCTACCTTTCGAGTCATCCGAGGTTCACGAACCTCATTTGAACACTCCGATACGTCACCGTATTCTCGCCTGCTGTTTTCACAACGGATATATTATATCACACTTTTTCCGAAAAAGCAATAGTTTCCGCAAATTTTTTCCGCTGATGAAAAAATGCACAAATTGACGATAGAAACACAAAAATTGTCTTGCTTTTTTCGGATTTTTATTGTAAAATAGAGGTATCAAAAACCATTTCATGGAGGACATAAAATGAAGACCTATTTTTCCACGCTCCCGAAAGTCGAATATGAAGGCAAGACCACCGACAATCCGCTGGCGTTCCGCTATTACAATCCCGATGAGATCATCGCAGGCAAGCCGATGCGCGAGCATCTGAAGTTTGCGATGTCCTACTGGCACACGATGTGTGCAGAGGGCACGGACATGTTCGGTGTCGGAACGCTTGCAAAGAACTACGGCGAATCCGATCCGATGACAATCGCCCACGCAAAGGCAGAAACCGCGTTTGACCTGATGGACAAGCTGCAGATCGATTACTTCTGCTTCCATGACCGCGACATCGCGCCGGAGGGTGCAACGCTGGCTGAATCCAACGCACGTCTTGATGAGATCACCGATCTGCTGGAAAAGCTGATGAAAGAACACAACAAAAAGGTTCTCTGGGGTACCGCCAACTGCTTTGGCAACCCGCGTTATATGCACGGTGCCGGTACCGCGCCGAACGCCGATGTTTTTGCGTTTGCCGCAGGTCAGATCAAGAAGGCACTCGAAATCACCCATCGTCTGGGCGGTAAAGGCTACGTCTTCTGGGGCGGTCGTGAAGGCTACGAAACGCTGCTCAACACCGACATGGCAAAAGAGCTTGACAACATGGCATATCTGATGCGCATTGCGGTCGACTACGCACGCTCCATCGGCTTTGACGGTGACTTCTACATCGAACCCAAGCCCAAGGAACCGACCAAGCATCAGTACGACTTCGACGCGGCAACGGTGCTCGCATTCCTGCGCAAGTACGGTCTGGATAAAGATTTCAAGCTGAACATCGAAGCAAACCACGCGACCCTCGCCGGTCATACCTTCCGTCATGAGCTGGCAACCGCTCGCATCAACGGTGCATTCGGCTCCATTGACGCAAACCAGGGCGACTATCTGCTTGGCTGGGATACCGACCAGTTCCCGACCGACTACTACGAAACCACCTTCTGTATGCTGGAAGTTCTCCGTGCAGGCGGCTTCACCAACGGCGGTCTGAACTTTGACGCAAAGACCCGCCGCGGCTCCAACACGCCCGAGGACATCGCTTACGCCTACATCGCCGGTATGGATGCGTTCGCATTCGGTCTGCGCGCCGCTGTCAAGATCATTGAGGACGGACGGCTCGACAAGTTCGTCGAAGACCGCTACGCAAGCTACAACACCGGTATCGGCAAGAAGATCGCCGATCAGACCGCAACGATGGAAGAGTTGTCCGCGTATGCGCTGAACATGGGTGATGTCAAGACCAATACCAGCGGCAGACAGGAATATCTTGAAACCGTCGTCAACCGCCTTCTGTTTTCTTAATCGACGAGGACACACATGATGAAATATACCATTGGTATTGATATCGGCACATCGGGCACCAAAACCGTTCTCTTTGACGAGATCGGCTGCCCGATTGCCTCCCACACCATCGAATATCCGCTGTACCAGCCGCACAACGGCTGGGCAGAACAGGATCCCGCCGACTGGGCAAATGCGTCCTTCGGTACCGTCAAAGCCGTTGTCGAAAAGAGCGGCGTCAATCCCGCCGACATCGTCGGTGTCGGTCTGTCCGGACAGATGCACGGTCTTGTCATGCTCGATGCGGACAACCGTGTTCTGCGTCCGTCCATCATCTGGTGCGACCAGAGAACCGCAAAGGAATGTGACGAGATCACCTCCCGCGTCGGCGCCGATCAGCTGATTGCGATCACCGCAAATCCCGCGCTGACCGGATTCACCGCATCCAAAATCCTCTGGGTACGCAACAACGAGCCGGAGGTTTACGCAAAATGCAGACACATTCTCCTGCCCAAGGACTACATCCGTTTCCTCCTGACCGGCGTTTATGCGTCTGAAGTCTCCGATGCCGGCGGTATGCAGCTGCTCGATGTACCGAAACGTACCTGGTCCGACGAAGTCCTGGGGGCTTTGGAAATCGACAGAAGTCTGCTCGGTGACATGTACGAATCTCCCGAAATCACGGGAACGATCACAGAAAACGCTTCCCGTCTGACCGGACTTCTGCCCGGAACGCCCGTGGTCGGCGGTGCAGGTGACAATGCAGCGGCGGCAGTCGGTGTCGGTGTCGTCAATGACGGCGATGCATTCACAACCATCGGCACCTCCGGTGTCGTCTTTGCGCACACGGACAACGTCAGCATTGACCCGCGCGGTCGTGTTCACACCTTCTGCTGTGCCGTTCCCGGTGCATGGCATGTCATGGGTGTCACACAGGCGGCAGGTCTTTCCCTGCGCTGGCTGCGCGACACTGTCTGCACGGAAGAAGCCGCAGCGGCAGCCTCCCTCGGCGTTGACCCGTATGAGGTCATGTGTGCAGAAGCCGCAAAGTCTCCGATCGGTGCCAACCGTCTGCTCTATCTGCCCTATCTGATGGGCGAGAGAACACCGCACCTTGACCCCGATGTCCGCGGCGCATTTATCGGTCTGTCGGCCATGCACACACGCGCCGATATGACCCGTGCGGTGTTGGAAGGCGTTTCGTATTCGCTGACCGACTGTATGTCGGTTCTCCGCGAAATGCAGGTCAACCCGACGGTCATGCGCGTCTGCGGCGGCGGCGGCAGAAGCCCGATGTGGCGGCAGATGCTGGCTGACATGTTCGGCATCCCGACGGCGGTCACGACGGCAGAGGGTCCCGCACTTGGCGCTGCAATCCTCGCCATGGTCGGTGCCGGCATCTACCCGACCGTCTCCGATGCTTGTAAGAAGATCATCACGCTCAAGGATGAATTTGCGCCCGACATGACCGCAAACGCAGGCTATCAGCCGTATTACGGTATCTACAAAAAGCTCTACGGCGATCTGCGCGAGACGTATAAAATGATGGCGAAGTTATAATTGATATATAAACGGCATTCTGCAAAAGAGTGCCGTTTTTCTATTGACAAATCGGGGAATTCGGTGTATAATGAAGTTGCTACACAAAATGAATATCGAAAATCAGGGATAACTGTCTTTTTTGTAAAGGGATTTTTATACCTTTTTTTGGCGTGCTGTTTTTATAATTGATAACGTGGCATAATCGACATTGGTCGAATGTGTTATCTCTTCCGCGTTATCAATTTACCATGTCGTTAATGACAGGTTATCCTTGATATGCATTTTGTGTAGCGACAAATCGGGAGATACACTTTGACAGTGCGTCTCTTGATGAGGCGCACTTTTTTATTTTATTATTATTTTTAGGAGGTTTGTCATGAAACGAACACTCAAAGACCGACTCATGGGCATTGTCCTTGGTATCCTCATCGGCGCAACCCTGGTCACTACCGCAGCAGCAACCACCGGCAAGATTCAAAAGATGCTCGACTACACCGACATCAAAATCACGCTCGATGGGGAAGAAATCATCCCGAAGGATGCAAACGGCAAATATGTTGAACCGTTTGCGATCGAAGGAACGACGTATCTTCCCGTGCGTGCGATTTCGAATGCGCTTGGACTTGAGGTAGGATGGGATCCGGCGACAAAGACTGTCATTCTTGACACCACTCACCAATATGATAATGGAAAAATCACAACACCTGCCACTTGCGAACATTCTGGGACATTAACTTATACTTGTATTGATTGTGGAAAAATTGAAACAACTTCCATTCCTGCTTTAGAACATAAACCTGACACTAATTATGTTTGCAAAACGTGCGGAATCTCGTGTGATATTGATTTAGAGTTGACAATAGCAGATATTATAGCATCAACAAATGTTGTGCGCAAATCAGAACAATCGATGTATGATATTGAAGATGAAAGTAAATATCGGTTGCAGTTTGCATTATTTGATGAATCTGACGATTTCACAAGAGTTCCATTAATCGTTGAAATTCTGATTAAAAATTCAAACAATGAAATTGTGTATGATGCAGTACATACCGTACATAATGAAGATTATGTAGCATTTACAACTACAAACGGCAAGTACTGGACAGGTGTAGAGATCTCCGTGGATTATGCGGATATTTTACCCGGTTCCTCTGAAACAGGATCTTTTACTTATAAAGCATACAATGACTATGTCTACATCGATCCTGAAACCTGGAAGATTTGGGGAAATTTACCATTGGCTTAATCTCAAATATTATGTATTGACAAACTTCACCTTTTCTGCTATAATTGAACCACCAAAACCTCAATTTTCAGAAAAGGAAGGTACACCACCATGGCAAAGAACCACCTCGAAAATGCTGCCGAAAAGGGCAAGGGCTTTTTCTCCGATTTCAAGAAATTCATCATGAAGGGCAACGTCCTTGACCTCGCGGTCGCTGTCGTTGTCGGTACTGCATTCAACGCCATCACAAACGGCCTTGTCAAGAACATCATCACCCCCGTTATGACCTACTTCACCAGCGGCGCATCCATTGACGAATGGGAAGTCGTTCTCCGCGAACAGGTTCTGAACGCAGAGGGCGTTGTTGAGGTCGAAAAGATCGCCATTCAGTACGGTCTGTGGCTGCAGACAATCATTGACTTTATCATCATCGCGTTCTCCATCTTCGTTGTTGTCCGCATCATCAAGGGTATGGAAGCAAAGATGAACGCAAAGGAAATCGCCGAGAAGGAAGCCGCTGAAGCTGCAAAGAAGGCAGAGGAAGAAGCGGAAGCTGCAAAGAAAGCCGAAGAAGAAGCCGCAGCTGCTGCAAAACAGCAGGCGATTCTCGATGAATACTACGCCAATGTCCGCGCACAGGCAGAGCTGCTCCGCGAAATCAATGCAAAGCTGAACAAGTAATCCGAAATACAAAAATCCGCGATCGTTATGACCGCGGATTCTTTGTTATGCATTGGGTTCTTCGGGCATCAGAGAACACATTTTTTCATGAATGTCCGGTGCGGCACGGCGCAGATTGACGATCTTCCCGTCTGTGTTCAAAAAACAGTGCTTTGTTTCGCCGATGCAGCGGACAGCATCGGTTTCCTTATCCCGGACAGTATAGGCAATATTGAAGCGGAAGCCGTTGTAATATGATACCGTCGCATCAATAACCACCGTTTCCCCAAAACGCGACATGGACTTGTATTCTGCCGATACGCTCAGAACCGGCGAGACAATCCCCCGCGCTTCTACGGTGTCATACCCGCACCCGATCTGCGCAAGGACGGCACACCGCGCTTCCTCAAACCAGCGGATGTAATTGGAATGATGAACAATCTTCATCTGGTCGGTTTCGTAGTACTGAATTTTATGCTCATACGGAATCATAACGTACTCCTTTCGATGTCGGGAAAAGTAAAAAACCACCTCATCGAGGTGGTTTTGGTGCAGGCAGAGAGACTCGAACTCTAGACCTTCCGCACGTCAAGCGGATGCTCTAACCAACTGAGCTATGCCTGCATATTGCAGATATTGAAATCTGCAACTTTTTTGGTGCAGGCAGAGAGACTCGAACTCTAGACCTTCCGCACGTCAAGCGGATGCTCTAACCAACTGAGCTATGCCTGCAGAACTTCGCTTTGCGAAGTTCAAAAGAATGCTTCGCATTCTTTCAGAAGTTCACAAAGAAGTGTGTTCCTCATCGGAACATTTATATTATACCACATAATTTCGGTTTCGTCAAGAGTTTTTTGAAAATTTCCGAAAATTTTAAGGAAATTCTATGGATTATCAGAAAAAACGCAGCAAACCCTTGTCAAACCGGTAATTCTATGGTAAAATAAAAACATTATCACAACACGAGGTATCAACTTATTATGGATCAAGAAAAAATTGACCGCATCAATGCTCTTGCAAAGAAAAAACGCACCGTCGGACTGACCGACGAAGAACTCGCCGAGCAGAAGGCACTCCACCGGGAGTACATCGCCGCATACCGTGCTTCCCTGCGCGGCATCCTTGACAACACTGTGATTGAACGTCCTGACGGCACCCGCGAACAACTGAAAAAGAACAGCGACTGAACGCAAACAAAGGAAGAAAAATGAGATCCTGAAAATTTCGCACCACCCATTACACCGCAAAAAGATACACAGCCGTCAAGCATGACAGCGCAGGCACCAAAGCTCATCAAAATATCGAATCATCACATTCTCAGGAGGTACATCATGTTCCGCATCAACAATTTCACCAACAATGACGACATCCGCACGCTCGAGTCGATGGGTGCATTTACCGTCGTCGAATATCTGCGCGATCTCAGCGTACTGCCGGAGCAGGCGCAGACTGCGTATTACTGCAAAGAAATGAACGTCCGCCGCAGACAGGTAATCTGCGATATCAGCAAGTCCAATGTCACCCTGCAGAGCGGTGCAATGCAGTGGTCTGTCGGCGGTGTCAATGCAACCACCGGTGTCAAGGGTGTCGGCGATCTGTTCAACAAGGCACTGCGCGGCAGTGTCACCGGAGAATCCGCAATCAAGCCGGAGTATACCGGTGAAGGCATTCTCGTGACAGAACCGACCTTCCGTCACATCCTGCTGCTGAATCTCGATGACTGGGGTGGTTCCATTGTTCTGGATGACGGTCTGTTCTTAGCATGTGAAGCATCCCTTCAGCACAAGGCAGTCATGCGCTCCAACATTTCCTCCGCAGTTGCCGGCGGTGAGGGGCTGTTCAACCTCGGTATCACAGGCAAAGGCGTTCTCTGTCTCGAATCGCCCAGTCCCAAGGAAGAGCTGATCGAAATTGAGCTTTCAAACGACGTTCTCAAGGTAGACGGCAATATGGCTATCGCATGGAGCGGTTCGCTGGAATTCACTGTCGAGCGCTCCGGAAAAACATTGATCGGCTCCGCGGCATCCGGTGAAGGTCTGGTCAATGTCTACCGCGGCACGGGACGTGTACTGCTGGCGCCGGTTGCAAAGTAATGAAACAAAAAAGTACCGTTTGGAACACGGTACTTTTTTGTTTAACGAAACAGCAAAAAATAGCCCAGCACCGCGACACCAAGCGCGATGCGGTAATACGCAAATACATTGAAATTGCGCCGTCTGACATAGTCAAGCAGGAATCGGATTACAATGATCGAAACAGCAAACGATACTGCTGTACCGACCGCGAGGATGCCCGCCTCCAGTGCGGTAAAGTCAAAGCCGAATTTGAGCAGCTTCAGCAGTGACCCGCCTGCCATTACGGGAATGGCAAGGAAAAATGTAAATTCCGCCGCCGCGGTTCTGGACAGTCCCAGAAGCAGACCGCCGATGATTGTCGCGCCGGAACGCGAGGTTCCGGGCAGAATCGCGGCAATCAGCTGAAACATACCGATCCAGAACGCGATACGGAAGGTGATGGATCCCGTGTCAGAAACAGCCGGTGTTCTGCGGACGAGATACCGCTCTGCCGCCAGAAACGCGATACCGACAACAATCAGCATCACCGCAACGGTAATATAATTGTAAAGATACGGTTCCACAATGTCGTCGAGCAAAAACGCATAGACACACGCCGGAACACAGGCCACAACAATCTTCAGCCAGAGCGCCCAGATGTCGCGCCGCAGAAGCGACTCTCCTTTTTTGAAGGAAAACGGGAAAATCTGATTCCAGAAAAGCACCACAACCGCAAGAATGGCACCGAGCTGTACGACAACCAGAAACATCTCCCAAAAGGCCTCGGACACCTGCATCGGAAGCAGCTCCTCCAGCAGAATCAGATGTCCCGTGCTGGATACCGGAAGCCATTCCGTGATGCCTTCGACAATACCGTACAGAAACGCCTTCAGCAACTCAAAAATTACTTTCATTGATTATTTAACTCCTGTTCAAAAAATACGATGTACCGAAAATGGGACATCGTATTTTTATGTTGAATGAATTATGCTTCGTCGTTCAGGAACGCAACATCCTCTGCTGTGGTCTCCTGTTCGCGGAATTGCAGACGGTACAGCTTCTGATACATACCGTCCTCGTTTTCCATCAGCTGATCGTGCGAGCCGCGCTCCGCGATCTTGCCGGCAGCAATGACCACGATTTCGTCGGCATTCTTAATGGTGGAAAGGCGGTGCGCAACAACGAGTGTGGTTCTGCCCTTACACAGTGCATCGAGTGCCTGCTGGATCAGAATTTCGGTCGTGTTGTCAAGCGCCGAGGTCGCCTCATCGAGAATCAGAATTGACGGATTCTTTAAGAAAACACGCGCAATGGACAGTCTCTGCTTCTGACCGCCGGAAAGACGCACGCCGCGCTCACCGATTTCGGTATCATAACCGTTCGGCAGTGTCATGATGTAGTCATGAATGTTGGCACGTGCTGCCGCTTCTTCGATCTCCTCCTGTGTCGCATTCGGTCTGCCATAGAGGATATTTTCGCGGATCGTACCGTTGAACAGGAAGACATCCTGCTGGACAATACCGATGTTGGAACGCAGAGATTCCATTGTAATGTCGTGGATATCCACGCCGTCGATGCGGATGGTGCCAGAGGTGAGCTTATAAAATGCGGGAATCAGATGACAGATGGTTGTTTTGCCGCCGCCGGACGGACCGACCAGTGCCACCTTCTGTCCTGCTTTGATATCCAGCGAAACACCGTCCAGAACTTCCTTTTCCTCGTTGTAGGAAAATTCAACATTCTCAAAGGTGATATCGCCGCGGACATTCTCAATCGGACGTGCTTCGGGGGCATCCTCCTCCGGTGCTTCATCCATGATTTCCAGAAACCGCTTGAAGCCGGTGACACCGTTCTGATACTGTTCCATAAAGCCAATCAGCGTTGTGACCGGGCTGATGAACAGGTTGACAGAGATGATAAACGTGGAATAATCGGCAAAGTTGATCTTGCCCATGTACAGGAAGATACCGCCGGCAACGAGAATGACAACGTTGAATACGTCGGTGACAAATGAGGAGCCGGAATGGAACTTTGCCATTGCGTTATAGGAATCGCGGCGCGCGTCGATAAACTGACGGTTGCCGTCCTCGAACTTTGTCTGTTCTTCCTTCGTGTTGGTAAAGGCTTTTGTGACGCGGATTCCGGATATGGACGATTCCAGCGATGCGTTGATGACAGCCATGGACTTTCTGGTTTCGGTAAACGCATCATTCATCTTTTTGCGGTATACCAGTGTGACAACAACCAGAAGCGGAACACACGCAAAGATGATCAGCGTCAGCGGAATGCTGATCGTACACAGATACACAAACGAACCGATGACCATGATGCCGGAAATCAGCAGGTTTTCCGGACCGTGGTGCGCAAGCTCGGAAACCTCCATCAGGTCGTTGGTCATACGCGACATGATTTTGCCGGTTTCGTTGTTGTCAAAGTAGGCATACGGCAGCTTTTGCAGATGGTTGAACATATCGGTTCGCATTTGTGCCTGCATACCGACGCCGACCATGTGCCCCCAGTACTGCACAAAATACCGAAGATACATGCGGAGCAGATACAGAAGCAGCAGTCCCACACCGCAGATGACCAGCATCCGGATGTTTTTGTTCGGAACAAAATCCTCCAACATCATATTCGTCAGAATCGGATACAGCATACCGATGACGGAAATGAACAGCGACGCCGCCATGTCCAGAATGAACATCTTTTTGTGCGGCTTGTAATACGCAATAAAACGCTTCAGCATGAAATTGTCCTTCCTATCCATTATAAGATATATGTTTATTGTACCAAATATTACAGGGAAAGTCAAGACAAATCCCCCGCCGCACCGTCAATTTGGCGTTTTGGCGAAAAAAGACCGATATCCGGCATCAAACAGGGGCAAAATCCCATTGCCGTTTCGCGGCTGAACCTTTCACCGGCATGATTTTTCTTGACGGCAAACTGAATTTATGCTATACTACAGAAAACACCCAAAATATATCAAAGGAGTTCACCCATGCAAGCATTCCATCTGCTCGAAACCATCAAAGACGCCTATTCCGACATTCTCGGCGATACGCTCATCGGCTTTTATGTTCACGGCTCCCTCGCCTTTGGATGCTTTTCCTGGGCGCGCAGTGATCTGGATTTTCTTGTCGTGGTAACAACAGCGCCGACACAGGAGCAGAAATGTGCGCTGATCCGGGTGCTGCTGGATGCGGACAAAAAAGCGCCGCAGAAGGGTTTTGAGATGAGCGTTGTGACCGCGGACGCGGTCAATCCGTTTGTCTATCCGACGCCGTATGTCCTGCATTACTCGGGTACCTACCGTGATGCCTGCCGCCGTGATCTGCATACGTACTGCCGCGACATGCACGGCACCGACCCCGACCTTGCCGCACACATCACCGTCTGCCATGCTGCCGGCATCACACTCTGCGGAAAGCCGATTGGAAAGGTCTTCGGTGCCGTTCCGGCATCGGCTTATCTTGACAGCATCCGCAGCGATATTGAAAACGCCTCACAGGACATCCGCGAAAATCCCGTCTATGTCATATTGAACCTCTGTCGGGTGCTTGGGTATCTCCGAGAGGGTCTGGTTCTGTCAAAAGCCGACGGCGGCAAATGGGGGATTGTCCATCTGCCAAAGGTGTATACGCCGCTCATTTCGTCCGCACTTGCGTATTACACGGACGGGGTGCCGTTTGACTGTGATACGGAGATCGGGCAGCGGTTTGCGGAAGAGATGGTGAACGAAATTTTCCAATAAACCGTGCCGCCGTGAGACGATTCCTCACAGCGGCACAAATCTTATTTTACAGCTTTTTGTCCAGATGCATCCCGCAGGATGTCACCACGGCGACGAGATTCCCAAGATCATCGGTCACCGTCACCTCAAAGAAGCAGCTGCGCCGTCCGTCCTTGACAAGACGGGTTTCGGCATACAGGACTTCCCCTTTGCAGGTACCGACAAAGCTCGCAGACGATGTGGTCGTCACGGTCAGAATACCCCCGAGATTCGCGGCAACGGCAAACGCAAAGTCTGCCAAGGTAAACACCGCACCGCCCATGACAGCGCCCGCCGCATTTCTGTGCTTCGGCGTAATGGGCATCGCACATTTTGCATAATGCTCGCCAACCTCCTCAATGGTAATGCCGGAGACCTCCGTTGCATATACGTCGCCTTTGAAAAACGCTCTTGCTTCCTCCAATGTCATCATACTGTTTCTCCTTTTCTGCGATCCGATTATAACAGACAGTATTATAGCACGTTCC
>SVRM01000100.1 GCA_015064785.1 Oscillospiraceae bacterium | reverse complement strand
GCTTTTTCCGTTATTGATGAAGGGTTAATTACTTAACGATTTCAACAACGACACCGGAACCGACGGTACGACCACCTTCACGGATAGCGAGGCGGAGACCCTTTTCGATAGCGATGGGGGTGATGAGGGAAACGTTCATAACGACGTTGTCACCAGGACGGCACATTTCGACGTCAGCAGGCAGTTCGATGGAACCGGTAACGTCGGTCGTTCTGAAGTAGAACTGCGGTCTGTAGCCGGAGAAGAAGGGCTTGGAACGGCCGCCTTCCTTTTCAGTCAGAACGTAAACCTGTGCTGCGAAATCGGTGTGGGGCTGGATGGTGCCGGGCTTGCAGAGGACCTGACCACGTTCGATTTCGTTCTTCTGGATACCACGGAGCAGAGCACCGATGTTGTCACCAGCTTCAGCGGAATCCATGAGCTTGTGGAACATTTCGATACCGGTGATAACGGTGGTCTTCTTTTCTTCGGAGAGACCAACGATTTCAACAGTTTCGTTCAGCTTCAGAACACCACGTTCAACACGACCGGTAGCAACAGTACCACGGCCGGAGATGGAGAAGACGTCTTCGACAGGCATGAGGAAGGGGTCATCTTCAGATCTCGGAGGAGTGGGGATATAGTTGTCAACTGCATCCATCAGCTCGAGAATGCATGCGTACTCAGGAGCGGAAGTATCAGTGTTTTCGGAGAGCAGAGCTTCTCTTGCAGAACCACGGATGATCGGAATATCGTCGCCCGGGAAGTCATATTCGGAGAGAAGGTCACGGATTTCCATTTCGACGAGGTCGAGCAGTTCTTCGTCATCGACGATATCGCACTTGTTCATGAAGACGACCATTGCGGGAACGCCAACCTGACGAGCGAGCAGAACGTGCTCACGGGTCTGCTGGAGAGGACCGTCAGTACCTGCAACAACGAGGATTGCGCCGTCCATCTGCGCAGCACCGGTGATCATGTTCTTGACATAGTCAGCGTGGCCGGGGCAGTCGACGTGAGCGTAGTGACGAGCTGCAGTTTCGTATTCTACGTGACGGGTGTTGATTGTGATACCTCTTGCTCTTTCTTCGGGAGCGTTGTCGATCTGGTCATAAGCCATGAATTCGATTGCGCCGTTGGAGAGAGAAAGGGTCTTGGTGATTGCAGCGGTAAGGGTGGTCTTGCCGTGGTCGACGTGACCGATGGTACCAATGTTTACATGGGGCTTTGTTCTTTCAAATTTTGCCTTTGCCATTGTGGTATTCCTCCTCTGAGTAAATAATAATTATTTTTAATTTGCTGTTTTATATTGCTGGCTGAACCATCCGGTATGGATTAGTTTGCCTTTGCGCGCTTGGTGATGATTTCTTCCTGGATATTCTTCGGAACTTCTGCAAAGTGGCTGGGTTCCATAGAATACTGTGCACGACCCTGGGACTTGGAACGCAGGTCGGTTGCATAACCGAACATTTCGGACAGCGGAACGAAGGAAAGGATTTCGGTCGTGCCGTTGCCGGGCGTCATGGACTGGATTGCGCCGCGGCGGGAGTTGAGGTCGCCGATGACATCGCCCATGTAATCGTCGGGCGTGATGGTCGTAACTCTCATAATCGGTTCGGTGAGGACAGGGTCTGCCTGCTTCATTGCTTCCTTGAATGCCATGGAACCGCAGATCTTGAACGCCATTTCCGAGGAGTCGACTTCGTGGTAAGAACCGTCATACAGAGTGACCTTGACGTCAACTACGTTGTAGCCGGCGAGGACACCTGTTTCCATTGCACCCTGAATACCGGTGTTGGTGGGTTCAATGAATTCCTTCGGGACAGAACCGCCGGTAACAGCATTGATAAATTCGTAGCCCTTGCCAGCTTCGTTCGGTTCGAGGATGATCTTGACGTGTGCGTACTGACCGGAACCACCGGACTGCTTCTTGTACTTGCATTCGTGATCGACCTTGCGGCGGATCGTTTCCTTGTAAGCAACCTGAGGCTTACCGATGTTTGCTTCGACCTTGAATTCGCGGAGCAGACGGTCAATGATGATCTCGAGGTGCAGCTCACCCATACCGGCGATGATGGTCTGACCGGTTTCTTCGTCCGTGTAGGTACGGAAGGTCGGGTCTTCTTCAGCCAGCTTTGCGAGTGCGATACCCATCTTTTCCTGACCTGCCTTGGTCTTGGGCTCGACAGCCTGACGGATAACAGGTTCCGGGAATTCCATGGATTCGAGAATGACGGGGTGCTTGTCATCGCAGAAGGTATCACCGGTGGTGGTGAACTTGGTAGAAACGACTGCTGCGATATCACCGGAGTAGATCTCATCGATATCGGATCTGTCGTTTGCGTGCATCTGCATGACACGGCCGAAACGCTCATACTTACCCTTGGAGGAGTTGTAAACGTTCGTACCGGTGGTGATATGACCGGAGTAGACGCGGAAGAAGCAGAGCTTACCAACGTACGGGTCGGTCATGATCTTGAACGCGAGAGCGGAGAACGGCTCTTCATCGGAGCTCTTTCTTTCGCACTCTTCGTTGGTGTCCGCATCGATACCCTTAATTGCAGGGACATCGGTCGGAGCGGGCATGTAGTCGATAACTGCGTCAAGCAGCTTCTGAACGCCCTTATTCTTATAAGACGTACCGCAGACAACGGGAACGATCTTATTTGCGATAGTAGCCTTGCGGAGCGCTTCCTTCAGCTCATCAATGGTGATTTCTTCGCCTTCGCAATACTTGTTGAACAGGTCTTCGTCGGTTTCGCAGATGGATTCGACCATATTGTTATGGTATTCCTCTGCCTTTTCCATCATATCTTCCGGAATTTCTTCGACGCGCATGTCCTTACCGAGGTCGTCGTAGTAAACGTCAGCCTGCATGGACATTAAGTCAATAACACCGCGGAAGGTCTGTTCTGCGCCAATGGGAAGCTGAATCGGCACTGCATTTGCGTGCAGTCTTTCCTTCAGCATACCAACGCAGCGATAGAAGTCTGCACCGTTGATATCCATCTTGTTGACATAAACCATACGCGGAACCTGATACTTGTCAGCCTGTCTCCAAACGGTTTCAGACTGCGGTTCAACGCCGCCCTTTGCGCACAGGACGGTGACAGCACCGTCAAGGACACGCAGAGAACGTTCTACTTCGACGGTAAAGTCGACGTGACCGGGAGTGTCAATGATGTTAATACGGTGAACGTACTTCTTGAAGTTGGGGTCATCATGGTACTTGGTGTGCGCCCAGTAGCAAGTGGTAGCGGCAGACGTAATGGTGATACCGCGTTCCTGTTCCTGAACCATCCAGTCCATGGTAGCGGAACCTTCATGGGTTTCGCCGATTTTGTGAGTCTTACCCGTGTAGAACAGAATTCTTTCTGTCGTCGTGGTTTTACCGGCGTCGATATGCGCCATAATACCAATGTTTCGGGTCCGCTCAAGGGGATATTCTCTCGGCATGGATAACTCCTTCGATTAATATCTGTAATGTGCAAAAGCCTTGTTTGCTTCTGCCATTCTGTGCATTTCTTCCTTCTTCTTCACTGCACCGCCAACGCTGTTGATCGCATCGAGAATCTCGTTTGCGAGTCTTTCAGCCATTGTGCGTTCGCTGCGCTGTCTGGAATAAACGGTGATCCAACGCAGACCAAGGGTCTGACGTCTTTCCGCTCTGACTTCCATCGGAACCTGGTAAGTGGAACCGCCGACACGGCGAGCCTTACACTCCAGAACGGGCATGATGTTTTCGAGTGCTTCCTGGAATGCTTCCAGAGCGGGCTTCTCGAGCTTAGCTTCGACGATAGCAAATGCGTCGTATACGATTTTCTGAGCAACGCCCTTCTTACCATCGTACATAATGTTGTTGATCAGCTTGGTAACAAGCTTGGAATTGTACATAGGATCCGGCAGGACATCTCTCTTGGAAATTTGACCTCTTCTCGGCACTGTACTTCCCTCCTTCATTATAATCATGAAATCACAGGTACTCGAAAGTATTCCTTTCGTAAATGCAAATCAAATCCAAGGCAAAGTCATGTTGTATATATAAACAGTAGTTTATTCAAAAACAAGCTTCCTTTGATTAAATTGGCATAACGTCAGTCTAATACTGGAATAACCTTTTTCGGTTTTGCTGTGTCGCGGATATTCCGCACCGCACAGCGCGGTTTGATTTCACACAGCACAGGGCTGCCTGTGTGCGCAGCCGGCGGAAAACGCGGTTTTACGCCTTCTTAGCCTTCGGCTTCTTTGCACCGTACTTGGAACGGCTCTGGTTACGGTTTGCAACACCCTGCGTATCGAGCGTACCGCGGATGATGTGGTAACGTACACCAGGCAGGTCACGGACACGGCCGCCGCGGATCAGAACAACAGAGTGTTCCTGGAGGTTATGTCCGATACCGGGGATATAGGACGTAGCTTCCAGACCGTTGGTCAGGCGGACACGGGCGATCTTACGAAGAGCAGAGTTCGGCTTCTTCGGGGTCGTTGTGGTAACTTTTGTGCATACACCACGCTTCTGGGGAGAAGCAAGTTCCTTGGTTTCCTTGGTGAGAGTGTTGTAGTTTGCTCTCAGAACAGGAGACTTGGGCTTGTACTCCTTAGCCTTGCGTTCGTTTCTCACGAGCTGGTTAAAGGTTGGCATATCGCACCTCCTTTTCTTGTATTTTGAATTTTGTTTATATATACAACCGAACACGGTCGGAGATGC
Organism: Oscillospiraceae bacterium; assembly: GCA_015064785.1. Taxonomy (GTDB): domain Bacteria; phylum Bacillota; class Clostridia; order Oscillospirales; family CAG-272; genus RGIG3925. The sequence continues at coordinate 7,132 of SVRM01000100.1, read as the reverse complement.
GGAAAACCGCGTCTGGTGCCGGGATCGGGAGTATTCGTATGATGGTGCCTCTTATCCGAGGCTTGCGCACACCGCACAGCCGACATCGATGCCGCACAGCTTTCCCAGTGCATCCATCGAGGAGCCGGTGACAACGGTCATCCCGTTTTCATCACACAGGGCTTTGATCTGCGCGCGTACCTGCTCGTCCGCATTATCTGCCAGATAAACAGCAGAAACACGACCTGCGCGAATGGCTTTTTTTGTCTGGTTCAGTCCCGCAACATAAGTACATCGCGGAACCGACGTGTCGGAACTCATGATTCTGAAAAACCGTACCTTTCCGTTTGTTGGGCATAGGCGGTTTGTTTTCCGCCTCTGACTTAAATTATACACCCAGATATTTATATTATAACACTATGCCGCGTGTTTGTCAATCATTTCTTTTCGCAGAATCCATTTTCTCTGTTTTGCACAAAACAACAACAAAATTCGCGGCGCTCTTTCAGTTATTTTATGATTTCAGGAATGGATGGCGTTTTTCTGCCTCCTGTTTTTCACGCATCGCAAGGAATTCCTCGCGTAAAATCGCACAGGCAGACACCGTTCGGTAATCTCCTTTGATGTAAACAGCCCGGCGGAAGGTCCCCTCAAAGGACATGCCAACCTTTTCCATCACGCGGCGGGACGGCGTATTGCCTTCCATATACCGTGCGGTAATCCGGTGCAGATTCAGCCGCAGAAAGCCGAACTTCATCACCTCACGGACCGCTTCCGGCATCAGACCCTGCCCGCGAAAATCGGGATTGATGACATATCCGATCTCGCCCGCGTTGTTTTCATCGTCAAACGAGGTAAAGCCGCAGGTACCGATCATGCGTCCCGTTTCCTTGTGGACGACCGCCCAATCGTAAAATTCACCGTCCTCATACTGCTTCTGGACGTATTGCAGATAATCGCGCGTGTAGGCGGAATCGGGATGACAGTTCCAGGTCAGATACTCGGTCACATCCGCACGGCGGGCATAATCAAACATGTCCTCTGCATCGTCGACCTTCATCCGTCTGAGCGTCAGCCGCTCCGTCTCCAAAATCGGAATGCGGGAGAATATATTATAAATGAAGTGCTTGTTCACTGTCCCACACCCCTTTCATGCGACATCTTTTTTATTTTAACCGATTTTCCCTGATTTTTCAAGGATTATCCCAAAAAATTAAAGCATTGTTTACAGATGCATAAACCAAACAGAGGAGCTGTATGTTTATACATACAGCTCCCATAAGATAGATTATCGGTTATTCTCAATCATATCGCGCAGCAGCCATACGATGACATGCGACGCAAAGCCATGGTCAAGCGACGCAACGGTGGAATCGTTTTCCCACAGCGTGCAGGTCGTCAGCGCCATGTTGTAGAAGTAGCCTTCGATGTTGTCAAGGACTTCCTTCATGTTATCGTTCTTTGCCATCATGTCAAGACGCAGGTAGTTGCCGATGAACGCATTTGCAAAGTGAACCTCGGGATACTTGTTGTTTTCTTTTCTCCACGGACCGAAATCGTAGAGCAGCGTGTTCCAAAGCGCGGGATACAGCTCCTTGGTTGCCGTGCCGCAGTAGAATGCATAGTACTGGCAAACCTCGGTAACTTCGCCCTGCAAATAGAGCTTACCGCTCTCATCGCGCAGCATCTGGTCAACGAAGAACTGACCGTTGAACGACAGACGGCGGATCGTCTCACGCATGGATTCCGCCTGAACCTTCAGTGCAGGATCGTCATACATCTCGCCGATTGCCTCCAGACAAGCGGCATACAGCATATTGGTCGGGAAGTTGACACCTGCAACCAAATGGTTGGCTCTCGACCATTCGACAAAGATCCACGATTCGAGATTTTCCAGCAGACCGTCTTCGTTGAAGAACGGCTTGAAGTAATCCATAAGCCGATACAGCTTTTCGCGGAACGCATCGATCATCTCGCGGTCACCGGAGCGATCAAGATATTCACGCAGCTCCATGACCAGCCACATCGCCCAGTTGGGAATGAACATCTTATCATAGTGGTCAGACGGATAGCACATCGGGAACATACCCTCCGGCAGACACTCAAAGGACGCAGGCAGCAGGAAGTTTTCCAGGAAGTTCTTCTCAACAACACACTTGCCGGTCAGCGCATACTCAACACGCGCAGTCCAGAAGGAGTCACACAGCCAGCCTGCACGTTCACGGCACGGACAGTCGGTGAACAGATCAACTGCATTCTGACGGTAGGTCTGGACAGCCGCCTCCCAGATCTTGAGGAATTTTTCGTTTTCGGATCGGTATTCGACAAAGCCCTTCTCCGGTGCTGCATATTCGGTCAAATGGATATCGGACACTTCGATATCGCCGGCAGCAGCAATAACCTTGATGTACTGCATGGTAAACGGCTCCATGGTCAGAAGGTCATAGTCACCCGCTTCCAGATCGTAGCGCACAATATTGACACATCCCATACGCCAGGTATTGACATCGCCGTCGAACAGCTCGTCAAAGGTAACGATCACGGAAGCGCGCGTTTTTGCCTTGACGTGCATACCGATAAAGCCGGTCTGGTTGCAGTACAGCTTGACGGTTGCAAAACGGTTTTCGTCAATGGCGATCACATCGGGCACATCAACCGCCGCCTGCTCGTCGCAATGGAACTGCAGTGCACCGAAGTCCGAGGACAGGTTGATTTCCAGTTCATCCTTGGGATAACCCTTGAGAATCGGAGAAATGCCATCAAGAGAGCGGTCATGCCACTTTCCTGCTTTTTCTTCATCGTATGTAACGCTGCCGCATCCGACCAGCTGCAGTGCGGGGAGCTTGGTCAGAGACGGGAACGGCACGCGGCGCGGCAGGTAAACCTTGTCCTCCACCTGCTCCAGCGGTGTTCTGCCGGCGGTCATCTTGCCAAAGGATGCTGCATACGCTGCTCCAATGCGCCATACCTCAACAAACGGACGCTGGAAGGAGAACTTCTGCACCTTCTGCACACGTTCGGTCACGACATCACACGGCATACCGTCAACGGGAGAGGTCCATGCAACGATTTCATTATCACAGAGGATTTCCGCCTGGAAAAAGGAGGGCTGATCCATCGTATAGAAATTGTTGACATTGTAGCCGGCAACCTCAAAGACAAGAACATTCTCGCCGTCACCAAGGTACGGATTCAGGATCAGTTCATCGACGCGGTGGAAGTATTTCGGACCGCGTGCAGGACCGTATGCGGCGATCTTGCCGTTGACAAACAAACGGTAAACCGACGAACCGGTCATACGAAGCAGGGTATTCTTACCGCCGCCGATCACTGCGGTAAAGCGCGCGGTGACATTCATTTCAAGCGATCTGCCCGCAGGCCATACGGGAAGCGCTTTCTGGAAGGGATTGTAATGCATTGCAGTATTCCTCTCTTGATATGTAATAATATATTCACGGAAACCAGGTTCCGTATCAGACATTTTTGGGAAGTGCCGTTTCCATACCGGCAAGATGATCCGTTTTACCGATCATCACATCGTGCCACGACAGGTCATCCTCATAGACAACCGTTGTCACAGATGCATTCGGCACCCACGGCACAGTCTTCATGCCCGACAGCGGAATGCCCTGCCAGATGCACTGCATCACGCGGATCGGCGTTGCATGGGTTCCGATCGCAACCGTTTTGCCGGGGTATCCGCGAACAACCGCTTCCACCGCGGCTTTGACACGAACTTGCAGCGCCGCAACCGACTCACCGCCCGTGCAGACAGCCGCGCCGATGTCGGAAAGCCAGACACCGAAGTCCTCCGGGTACAGTGTGGGCAGATCGTCAAAGCGCTGTCCTTCCCATGCTCCCGCAAAAATCTCGCGAAATCCCGGATCGGGTATGACCTCCATGCCGCGCCGGTCGGCAAGATGCTTTGCCGTATCGAAGGCACGCCGCAGATCACTTGCGATAATCGTATCGATCGGTGTACCATCCAGCGACCGTGCCGCCGCCGCCGCCTGCGCATGTCCGCGCGCGGTCAGACCGAAGACATTGCTCTGTCCTGTAAACCGATGCTCAAAATTTGCTTCACTTTCGCCGTGGCGAATAAAAATCAATGTTGTTGCCATAGTGTCCTTACCTTTATCTTGCTGCTTTTATCCTTTATCCGCCGCATCTGCATCTGCACCGATGGTAATCATGCACAGCTCCGGCGCGTTGAAGAATCTCGGACAAATCGTATGATTGCCCAGTCCGCGGCTGACAATCAGCCGACCCTCGTGCATTCCCTGTGCGTATTTCGGAAACAGCCCCTGTCCCGGCGAGAAAATCGGCTGTCCGAACAGACGAATCTGCCCGCCGTGTGCATGACCTGACAGCACCAGCGGAATGTCATAGTCACGAATGCCGCGGGAATACCACTCGGGACGGTGGCAGAGCAGAATGCGATACCCGGGCATTTCTGCAAACGCCCGTATAAAAGCAAGATGCGTCTCGGTCAGATTCTCATCCTGCCCCTCCATATCGGGACGCAGACCCCCGATGACCAGCTCTCCGAATGCCGCCGCTTCATTGATAAGCAGCTGCGCTCCTGTCGCGCGGATCACCTCATGTTCGTCCGGTTTCAGCAGCCGTTCATGGTTGCCCAGTCCGTAAAACACAGGAACATCCGACGTCATATTGCGCAGAAATTCCAGAGACTGTGCGCCGCGGGAATGCAGATTGCCAAGCAGATCGCCCGCAATGACCACGGCATCCGCCCGCTCTTGCCGGATCGCCGCCGCTGTTTGATCCCACCGGCAGTTGTGCAGATCTGTCACCAGTGCAAGGCGGTACGTCCGTGACAGCGCCGGTGCTGCTGCGCGATAATGTGTGATATCCAGCATATATCAACCCCGCAGATGCGACAGCATTTTGCGGATGTCATCCTTCTGACCGATGACCGTCACCGCATCGCCTTCGCCAAACTTGGCCTTGGGATCGACAGAAATACCCTTTTTGTGTACACCCTTTTTGCGGACGGTAATCACGTTGATGTTCATCTTTTTGCGGACATCCAGCTCCAACAGTGTCTTTCCGACCCACCGCGCCGGTACATCCATCTCCACAATCGCCGTATCCTCGGAAAATTCCATATACTGCTGTACACCATCATGCGACAGTGCCAGACCGACGCGCCGTCCGATATCCGATTCCGGCAGAACAACGCGGTCCGCGCCGAGCTTTTCCAGTACGCGGGCATGACGCTCGTCTGCGGCACGCGCCAGAATGTATTTGGCACCAAGCTCCCGGAGCAGGATCGTCGCCATAACGCTGTCGTTGATATTTTCGGATATGCAGAGTGCAACGCAGTCATACTCCGCAGCTCCTGCCGCGCGCAGAACCGCTTCCTCGGTACAGTCACCGAGAATCGCGCTGTCGACGCTGTCGGCAATCATTTCGATATTCTTTTCGTCGCTGTCAATGACAAGAACCTCTTTTTTTGCGGCGGCAAGCGTTTCCGCAAGCGCACGTCCGAAGCGGCCAAGTCCGATGATACAGAAGCTCTTCATTTCTGTCTCCGTTCTTTTTTTTATATGGTTTCCATCACCCGGGATGGATATTCATCCGATCAGCAGCTTTGCACGCGGATACCGGATGGCATCATCTTCATCATCACGGTGCAGAAGTACACACGACAGTGTCAGAATGCCGACACGTCCGGAATACATCGCCGCGGCAAGAAGCAGACGGCTCGCAAGACTGAGCGTCGGTGTCAGCGAAAGCGACAGACCGACCGTACAGTACGCCGAAAAGCACTCATAAAGTGCCGATTCCATCGGAACTCCGTCCAGCATAACCAGACACAATGCCGATGCAAAGATCGCCGCCAACAGAATAAACAAAATACACATCGCACGTGCAACCACGTCCGGCGCAATGGAGCGCTTCATGACGCTGATCTCACGGCTGCCGCGCAGCGTTGCCCAGATCGATACCAGCATGACGCCGACTGTACTGATTTTTGCGCCGCCTGCCGTGGAACCGGATGCACCGCCGACAAGCATCAGCAGCATGGTCAGCGTTTTTGTCGCATCACGCATGGCAGTCTGACCGATGGCATCAAAACCGGCGGTTCGCGGCGTGACAGCCTGGAAAAATGCGTGCAGCAGCTTTTGGGGAACAGGCAAAGCACCGATGGTCTGCGGATTGTTCCATTCCAGTAGTGCAATCAGAACCGTACCACCGAGCAGCAGTCCACCCGTCACCGTCAAAACAAACCGTGTATACATACTCATGCGCTTCCGGCTGACAAGCAGATCCCACAAATCATTCCAGACAAGGAACCCTGCCGCTCCGAGAATGATCAACGCACTGAATACGGACAAAAGCAGCGGATCCGCACCGAATTCCACGAGCGAGGAAAACGGCGAGGTCACTTCTCCGCCAAACGGATCGAATCCCGCATTGCAGAATGCCGATACCGACAGAAAAATCCCGGTAAAAATGCCGCGTCCGACACCGAGCAGCGGGATGGTACGAATCATCAGCAGAAGCGCACCGAGACCCTCGATCACGGCTGTTCCGATAAAAATGCGTCTGACAAAGCGACGGATCCCCTCACCGGATTCCAGTCCGAAGGACTGTGCCGTGAGATTGCGGACGCGCGGGGAAACACGCCGTCCGAATGCACCGAGCAGAAACAGCGCAAACGACATAAAGCCAAGACCGCCGATCTGGATCATGCAGAGAATGACCGTTTGTCCGAACAGGCTCCAGTGCGTCCCCGTATCCACTACAACCAGACCGGTGACACAGGTCGCGCTGACCGCGGTAAACAGCGTATCGGAAAACGGCGTCACCGTGTGCGAATTGGATGCCGCCGGCAGCATCAGAAGACATGCGCCGCACAAAATGATCGCAAGAAAACCGAGTGCGAAAATATGCTCCGCACGGATTCTGCGCCGTACAGTCCGATGCGAGTTTTCAGCGGATACAGCGTCAGGCATCCGGTTTGTTCCTGTCATACAGCTTCCCTTCCTTCTTACGATATAGTATAGGCAATTGCAAAATTGCCTACCTTCATCGCCCAAAGGGCGATATATAAACAAATTGCGTCGCTTGGGCGGGTTTCCCGCCCAAAAAGACACCTTCAAAGCGACCAAAGGGAGCCATCGGGCTG
>SVRM01000099.1 GCA_015064785.1 Oscillospiraceae bacterium | reverse complement strand
AAAACGGAACAGGCGAGGATAAATGGCAGCTTATCTATGAGGATGATACCGGTAAAAAGATATGGCAGTATTACCGGGAGATGGGAGATATCAGCAGAATCGTGCTGAACGATGGAGATGCCATTGCAAAGCGTGTTTACGAGTACTTTGACGGCACAGGCTATGTTTCCTGTGAAGCAACAGGTTGGGCAGGGCATGAGGCAGAAGGCGTAACCCTTTTGGATGAGCTGCTGCCGTTGGAAGAATCTATGACGGAAGACCTGACCATCATCAGCCGACCGGATCGTTATAATGCAGATGCCGCCTACAGCGAATGCGGAACAGGTTCGCTGTATCTGCGCTGTGACAAGGGAAATCCCGGAGTTCTCTATGATTCTGTGGAGTTCACCGAATATGTTGTATGCGGTATTATCTGGCTGTCAGCATCCGATGTGGTGTTTGACAATATCAACTTCCGCTGCGGCGGCAACAGCTACATGAAGTCTGCCTTTAACTGGAAGGGGATTCTGAATACGGTTATACAGAACTGTGAATTTGCTTACGGCGGATGTACGGTCACCTATTATCATGAACGGGATGACGGCGCGATTGTTGTGGAGGTCCAAGGGGACGGTATTTACAACATTATTGAGAATACAACCATTGAGAATTGCTATTTCCATGATATGACAGCCTCGGCAGTTACTTATGAGAATTCTCTCGACGACACTGATACGGTAGACAGCTATTTCCATTTTCTGAATAATGTGCTTGTAAATACCCATGGTATTCGACTGGACTGCACTTCCGTTTCTCTGCAATATTTAAGCTCTGTAAAAGTCTGCGGCAATTATGTATGGAACACCGGACATATGGATCAGGGAAAATTGGTTTATACAGAGGGCTCCCTTAATATGTGGCCGGGACAATATGGCGAATGCATCGTTGAAGATAATGTGTTCTACGGTACTGAAAAAGGGCATCCCATGAATGCGCTGCTGTCTGTTTTCGTATATGATTACGAGGGTTGGGGTCATACCCGTCCCAGATATGGCAACAATATCTATGCGCAATACACAGGCAGAAACTTCGGTGATTTCGGAGCGGAAAATGATGATAAGAGATGGAGCATCGACGACCCCAATCTGCGGATCAAAGCAGCCGAGCTGCTCGGCGATACCGCCTCTGAATTTTATGTAATCAAATAATGACAAACGGCGTACTGTCCACACAGAATCCGGTTCTGTGAAGCAGTACGCTGCTTTTTTGATAGCACTTCCGTGTGTCACATCTCATCCTCAGCCGTATCCCGACCAACCTGCACAAGACACATCACCACAACGCCGACGGTTCCGCAGATTCTGTATAAATATTTGCTTTGGTACGTTATTTTCCATAGTTTTTCGTTTTTATTTGCTTTTCTGTACATTCAAATATGGGGCTGCTGCAAAAGTAGTGAAACAAATTACCTTTGCAACAGACACACATGAGGGTGAAGAATCACCCCAAGAATGAAAACAAGCTGTACAAATTGAAGTAAATATGATACAATAAAGGAGCCGAGAAGGTCGTAAAGGGATTGGTATGAACGAATCCGTGCAACAGACTGATCAAGGCTCCTTTAGTGTACCCCATAATGTTGCCGCCGTAAGGTGAGCACGCAGGACAGCCAACAACGCAGAAAGGAGCCCATCGGCTTGTAAATAATACTTTCGGAGGGAAAGAACATGGAAGTAATGTACGAGCGATGCTGTGGGATAGACGTACACAAGAATATGCTCATGGTGTGTATTTTTGTGGGCGCAAGGAAAAAAGAAATCCGAGAATTCGGAACCATGACAGACGATATTATAGAACTGAGCAGATGGATTAAGGAAACAGACTGCCAAGCGGTAGCAATGGAAAGCACAGGAGTATACTGGAAGCCTGTGTATAATATTTTGGAAAGCGAGGGTATCGAAACGATCGTAGTCAATGCTCAGCATATTAAAGCGGTGCCGGGGCGCAAGACAGATGTGAAAGATGCAGAATGGATAGCTGATCTTGTACGCCACGGATTAGTCAAATCAAGCTATGTACCAAATCGAGAACAACGTGAATTACGTGAAATGGTACGCTATCGAAATGAAATCGTCAACGAACGTGCAAGAGAATTGAATAGGATACAGGCAGTACTGGAAGGAGCAAATATCAAACTGGCAAGCGTAGTATCGGACATATCCTGCAAATCATCAATGGCGATGCTTCGCGCAATCATAAATGGAACAACTGATGTAGAATCATTGAGCGAACTCGCTGAGGGGAAACTTATACATAAAATTCCCGAACTGAAAAAAGCGTTGAAAGGAAGCATTCGGTTTCACCAAATGCAGATGCTTAAGCTTCAAATGGAGCATATAGATTTTCTCACGAAGAGCATCGAAGAAATGGATGCAGATATTAAAAAAAAACGGAATCCATGAATGAATATATCGAACTGATCGATGAGATTCCGGGAATTGGCAGGAGAAGTGCAGAAAGGATCATTGCAGAAACAGGAATTGAGATGAAACAGTTCCGAAATGCAGATCACTTTGCATCATGGGCGGGACTTGTGCCGGGATGCAATGAAAGTGCCGGCAAGAAAATGAGCTCACGCATCCGAAAGGGTAATCTTCATTTGAAATCCACACTGGTTGAATGTGCCCATTCGGCGATTCGGCACAAAGACAGCTATTTCTATGCAAAATATTGTAAATTATCCGCACGTCGTGGCGGTAAACGTTCCATTGTTGCTATAGCTCATAGCATGGCTCTTGCAATTTACCATATTATTCTAAACAAAGAACGTTTCGTTGATTTAGGTTCAGATTATTTTAATACCATTTATGCTGAGAAAATCAAAAAGCGAAACATCCAATCCCTTGAGAAGTTAGGATTTTCTGTTTCGCTTTCTTGATAATGTCCCAGTCGCATGACCGCCTGCATAGCAGGCTTTTTCGTCATGCCTTTTTTATTTTTGCCTGTGTAGGGTTTTCAGGACAGCCCCAATGATTATGTCAAATCAAGACTTGTTATGCTTAGATGCTTTTATATCGAAATATGGGTTTCCTCCGACTTTTTATATACAGCACCGCCATCCGCAAACGGGATCAGGACATATTGCCGTAGTCCTCGATCTCGGCCACGCCGGGAACAGTGGAGTGATAACCGGTATCGCTCACCCACCAGAAGACGGGTACGATTTCGTTGGTATTCCTCATTTCTACAAAACCGTTGACCTGGTTGGGATCGCCGGAAATAATGCCAATGTGCTTTTCGTCGCAGCCGCTGGCAGCGACGGGCTCAGCCTCCAGAAGGTCAATGCCCTCATCGTACACGCCGTTGCCATTGGTGTCATTATACATTTTTGAGATTGTACCATTATCATGGGGAGTAACACAGTAAATATTGTAGCAGGCCGCAACATACTCGTTGGCGGTGAAATTTTGACCGATGGCCATAGGCTGTATCCAAGTACGCATAATCTCATCCTCCAGAAATTATAATTTATATTCACTTAATAAGCAAAGGTTCTATAATCCATTTGTTAATACTGTGCAGTGAATCATGAGCACTATAACAATTTGCTATATTACCTTAACTGCATATATTATACTCTTTCAGAGACCGTTTGTCAAGTCCCTTTACTCAAAAAACAGTACCGCCACCGATTTTTCTTGATCGCTGGCAGTACTTTTTTGATCAACTTCAATTTTTTAGCAAACAAGTGTCATTGTCATGCTTAAGAACAATTCACGTTACAGCAATACAGTTCTTATTGTATTACATAAAAGGGACAACTGAATCAGTGTTGGTAAACATTTATATCAGAATTCCGCCAGACCCTTGGTACGCGGGTATGCTTCTACGTCACGGATGTTGGAAACACCGGTGATGTACATAATCAGACGTTCAAAGCCCAGACCGAAGCCGGCATGGTGGGTGCCGCCGTACTTGCGCAGCTCGGTGTACCACCAGTAATCCTCGGGATTGAGGTTGAACTTTTCCATCGCGCGTTCCAGATAGTCCAGACGCTCTTCACGCTGGGAACCGCCGATCAGCTCGCCGACGCCGGGAACGAGCATGTCCATCGCAGCGACAGTCTTGCCGTCGTCGTTGAGGCGCATATAGAACGCCTTGATCTCTGCCGGGTAGTCGGTGACAAAGACAGGCTTGCCGAAGATGACCTCGGTCAGATAGCGCTCATGCTCGGTCTGAAGGTCAATACCCCACTCGACGGGATAGTCAAACTTCTGACCGGAGTTTTTGAGCAGTTCAACTGCCTCTGTATAGGTGACATGACCGAATTCGCTGTTGACAAGCGCGGTCAGACGGTCGATCAGACCCTTGTCCACAAAGTTGTTGAAGAATTCCATTTCCGCCGCACATTCTTCCATGACGTAGCGGATGACATACTTAATCATGTCTTCAGCCAGCTCCATGTCGTCGGCAAGGTCGGCAAACGCGATTTCCGGTTCCATCATCCAGAATTCCGCCGCATGGCGCTGGGTGTTGGAGTTTTCCGCACGGAAGGTCGGACCGAAGGTGTAAACGTTTGCATATGCCATGGCAAAGGTCTCTGCCTCCAGCTGACCGGAAACGGTCAGGTTGGTGGACTTGCCGAAGAAGTCCTTCGACCAGTCGATGGCACCGTCCTCGGTGCGCGGCAGGTTTTCGGGATCGAGCGTGGTGATGCGGAACATCTCACCTGCACCTTCACAGTCGGAGCCGGTGATGATGGGGGTGTTGACATAAACGAAGCCGCGTTCCTGGAAGAACTTATGAATGGCGTAAGCCGCAACGGAACGGACACGGAACACCGCGTTGAAGGTGTTCGCTCTCGGACGCAGATGCGCGATGGTACGCAGGTATTCCAGCGTGTGGCGCTTCTTCTGCAGCGGGTAGTCGGGCGTGGAGGCACCCTCAACCTCGACGGTTTCCGCCTTCAGCTCAAACGGCTGCTTGGCGTCGGGCGTCAGCACGAGAACACCGGTCACAATCAGTGCACAGCCGATGTTCTGCTTTGCAATTTCCTTATAATTGGAGAGCTTTTCGTCCTCCAGAACAACCTGCAGATTCTTGAAATAGCTGCCGTCATTCAGCTCGATAAAGCCAAATGCGTTGCTGGCACGGATATTTCTTGCCCAGCCGGCGACGGTGATGGTTTTGCCGTCGAATGCTGCCATATCCCGGTAAATTTCCTTAATACAGACTCTCTTCATATATCATCAATCCTTTCTGTGGAATGTATCTTGGCATTTCTGCGATGCTGTATCAAAAACAGATGCTAATAAATATATTATATAACAAATTGCGTGAAATTGCAATGGGTATATCAAAAAAATTCCGGGATACAGCCGGAATTTTTGATCAATCAGGATACCATCGCCGCGTAAATCTGCATCAGACCCGAGACGACGTTGATGGCGGCAAGAATGCCGATGATGACCATCTGCGGAACCAGCATACCATCGCGGTTGGCGCGGTTTTTTTGGTAATGCTCCACGGCGTAGGTGATGATGACGGCGGCAAGGGAAAGCGGCGCCAGTCCCGGAATCAGATACCCCGACGCATCGGTGAAGACGTATCCGCCGACAGCAAGCGCGATGCCGACGACATAGATGACCGTGAAGATCGGATTGGATTTGGGTTTCTGCGGCTTGGATGAGCGGGGACTGTTGTTCGGCATGGCGGTGATTTCCTCTCCTGTTCTGTTCTGCATCTATTTTAACACAAAAAATCGTAATTTGCAATGGGAGATGCGACTTTTTTGCACGGTGTTAAAAGTATATTCACAATTTTATTATAAAATATTAGAATAGAACAGCAAAATGTACATTTATTTCAGTAAGGAAACCATTCACAATGATGACTGACAATCCATCCTCCGGCGGTTTTTCCATCGGAGAAACGGTACTGCCGCACGGGCTGATGCTGGCGCCGATGGCCGGTGTGACCGATGCGCCGTGCCGCGCAGTATGCCGCGCACACGGTGCCGATTATACCGTTACCGAGATGATCTCGGCAAAGGCGCTGTGGTATCACGATAAGAAAACGGCAGTGCTGGCGCGGATTTCGGTGGAGGAAACACCGTGTGCCGTGCAGATTTTCGGCTCGGAGCCGGAGATCATGGCATACGCCGCACGTGTTCTGTCCGCACCGGATACGCCGTGTACCCGTCTCCCTGCCGCCATCGACATCAACATGGGCTGTCCGATGCCGAAAATCGTCAACAACGGCGAGGGCTCTGCGCTGATGAAGAATCCCATGCTTGCCGGACAAATCATCGAAGCGGTACGCGCGGCAACCGACCTGCCTGTCACCGTCAAAATCCGTGCGGGCTGGGATCAAAATACCAAAAACTGCGTGGAAATTGCCCAAATTGCCGCATCACTCGGTGTCGCCTGCATTGTCGTGCATGGGCGGACACGTTCACAGCTATATGCACCGCCCGTCGATCTTGACTGCATAGCGGCGGTCAGACAGGCGGTGGACGCACACATTCCCGTCGTTGGCAACGGAGACATTTATACTGCCGCCGATGCCCGTCATATGCGGCATGTCACAGGCTGTGACGGTGTGATGATTGCGCGCGGTGTCTACGGCAATCCGTGGATTTTCGACGAGATCATCGCCGATATGGACGGTATCCCCTATACCCCGCCGACCGCATACGAACGTCTCGGTGCTGCAATGGAGCATCTGGAGCGGCTGATTGCGCTGAAGGGCGACTATACCGGTGTGCAGGAAGGCAGAAAACACCTTGCCTGGTACACCAAAGGCTTTCCCGGTTCCGCTGCGCTGCGCGCGGACATCATGAAGGCCGAGACTCCCGCGGAACTGACAGCTTTGCTTGAACCCTTTCTCGAAACGCTGAAAGAAAAGGAACAGGAGCCATGAAATATATTTTGCATTACATCCGGCCGTATCTCGGACGCATGTCCGGCGGTCTGGTCATTAAATTCATCGGCACGATCACAGACCTTTTGCTTCCCTTCATCCTTGCGCACATCATCGACGAGGTGGTCCCCGCAAAGGATGTACCGAAGATTGTGTTCTGGGGCGCGGCGATGATCGTCTGCTCGGTCATCTGCATGGCGGGCAACGTCATTGCCAACCGGATGGCTTCTGCTGTGGCACGCGATGCATCCCGCGCACTCCGGCATGATCTGTTTTCGCGGATCATGTATCTGTCGTGCCGGCAGGTGGATGCGTTCACGATTCCCTCGCTGGAATCCCGTCTGACCACGGATACATATAACGTCCACCACATGCTCGGCATGATGCAGAGACTCGGTGTCAGAGCACCCATTCTGCTCATCGGCGGCATTATGGTCACGGCGTACATGGAACCGGTGCTGACGCTGGTCATGGTCGCGGTTCTGCCGTTCATCACCGTTGTTGTCTGGAAGATTTCCGCAAAGGGCATTCCGCTGTACACGCAGATGCAGCTGGCGGTCGACAATATGGTGCGCGTCGTGCGTGAAAACATCCAGGGCGTGCGCGTCATCAAGGCGCTGTCCAAAACCGATTACGAGCGCCGCCGCTACGAAGCGGTCAACGAGGCACTGGTCAAAAGCGAGACGAAAGCCGGCGTGACCATGGCAGCGACGAATCCCCTGATGACGATCTTTCTGAATACCGGTCTGACGGCAGTGCTGTTTGTCGGCGCGTTCCGCGTCAATGCCGGCATCAGCGAGCCCGGCAAGATCATGGCGTTCATCTCCTATTTTACGCTGATTTCCAATGCCATGATGTCCATTACCCGTATGTTTGTCATGTACTCCAAGGGTACCGCATCGGCAAACCGTATCGGCGAGGTATTGGACATTCCGCTCGATCTGGACGGGGAGGATCTGCCGGTTCGGTCGGATGAGGACTATCTCGTGTTCGATCATGTGACCTTTTCCTACAACGGCACCCGTGACAACGTCCGCGATATTTCCTTTTCCGTGCCTGTGGGCGGAACGCTCGGCATCATCGGAGCGACAGGCGCGGGCAAAACAACACTCCTTGCCCTGCTTCTGCGCTTTTACGATGTCAATTCCGGTGCTGTGCGCATTGGCGGCAAGGATATCCGGTCGATGGAAGCCGGAGAGCTGCGCGAGAAGTTCGGTACGGCACTCCAGAACGACTTTATTTATGAGGATACGGTTGCCGAGAACATCCGCATCGGACGTGACATTCCGATGGATGCGCTGCGGCGTGCGGCGGAAAACGCACAGGCGCTCGACTTCATCGATGCGTTCGAGGACGGCTTTGACCATATGCTGACAACAAAGGGTACCAATGTCTCCGGCGGTCAGAGACAGCGCATTTTGATCGCACGTGCGCTGGCGGGTCATCCCGAGATACTGCTGCTCGATGACGCTTCCTCTGCGCTTGACTATAAAACCGATGCCAATCTGCGCCGCGCACTGCGTGAAAACTGCGCTGATACAAAAGCAACGATCCTCGTGGCACAGCGCATTTCCGCGGTCATGCACTGTGATCATATTCTGGTCATTGACGAGGGGGAAATCATCGGTGCAGGCACACACGAAGAACTGCTTGACACCTGCGAAATCTACCGCGAAATCGCGGATTCTCAGCTGGGAGGTGCGTTTGAATGAACCGAGGCGGTCCGATGAAGCCCGGAGGTAAGGCTCCCGGCAAAAATCAGGTCAAGGATCAGAAAATGACCGGCGCCCAGCGCATCCGCGTCATCCGCAGACTCGGCGGCTACATGCTGCACTATAAGCCGCTGATTGCCGCGATTCTCGTTCTGATGATTACATCCAACACACTGTCCCTGGTCGGTCCGACCCTGTCCGGTGCTGCCATCGACGCGATCGAGCCGGGACGCGGTGCGGTCGATTTTCCGGCGGTATTCCGCTACTGTGCGCTGATGCTGCTCTTTTATATCACATCGGCGATTTTGTCCTATATCAATGCCACGCTGATGATCCGGCTGTCGCAGAGCATTACAAAAACGATGCGCCGCGAGGTCTTTGAGCATCTGACAACGCTGCCCGTCAGCTATTTTGACGTCAACCAGACGGGCGAAATTATCAGCCATATTTCCTACGACATCGATACGGTCAATGCATCGCTGTCCAATGACGTGATTCAGGTCTGCACCAGCATCATCACCATCCTCGGCTCGCTTCTGATGATGGTCCGGATTTCACCGCTGCTGCTGCTCGTCTTCTGCATCACGGTGCCGATGTCGATTCTGTTTACGCGCTATAAAGCCAGAAAGGTTCAGCCGCTGTTCCGCCGCCGGTCTGCCATGCTCGGTACGCTCAACGGCTATGCTGAGGAGATGCTGTCCGGTCAGAAGACGATCAAGGCATACCACAGAGAATCGGTCATCGTCGACCGCTTTGACGGTCACAATGCCAATGCCGTCAATGCGTATTACGAGGCGGATTATCAGGGCTGCATGATCGGTCCGAGCGTCAACTTCATCAACAATCTGTCGCTGTCGCTGATTTCCATGTTCGGCGCGATGCTGTACATGTTCGGGCGCGTGACGCTGGGCAATGTCACATCATTTATCCAGTACAGCCGACGGTTTTCCGGTCCCATCAACGAAATGGCGAATATCTTTGCCGAATTACAGTCGGCATGTGCCGCGGCGGAGCGTGTGTTCCGTTTGCTGGATGAGCCGTCCGAGAAGCCGGATGCCGCAGGCGCCGAGACGCTCACCGATGTACACGGCGCGGTTACGCTCGACCATGTCCGCTTCGGTTATACCGAGGACCGCGTGATCATCGGCGATCTGTCGCTGGATGTCGCACCCGGCAAGATGATTGCCATCGTCGGACCGACCGGTGCCGGCAAGACAACGATCATCAACCTGCTGATGCGCTTCTACGATCCGCAGTCCGGTACAATCTCCGTTGACGGACACAACATCTGCGATGTCACGCGCGACAGTCTGCGTGCGGCCTATACGATGGTGCTTCAGGATACCTGGCTGTTCTGCGGCACGATCTTTGACAACATTGCCTACGGTAAAGAAGGCGCAACTGAGGAGGAGGTCATCGCGGCTGCAAAGGCGGCAAAGATTCATACCTTCATCGAATCGCTTCCCGACGGCTATCAGACGGTACTGTCCGATGACGGTACCGGCATCTCCAAGGGGCAGAAGCAGCTGTTGACAATCGCCCGTGCGATGCTTGCCGACGTTTCGATGCTGATTCTCGATGAGGCGACCTCCAACGTCGACTCCCGCACCGAGATCCGCATCCAGGAGGCAATGGTTCGTCTGATGCAGGGCAGAACCTGCTTCGTCATTGCACACCGCCTGTCTACCATCCGGGATGCCGACTGTATCCTTGTGCTTGACGGCGGCAATGTCGCGGAAATGGGAACCCACGATGAGCTTCTGCAAAAGGAAGACGGTATTTACAGTAAATTGTTCCAAGCTCAATTTTCTAATTGAGCTTGGCGCAAATTCCAGAATTGAGCTTGGCTCAGATTTCAGAATGAAAGTGTAAAAAAAGAAGTACACGATGACGAGCGCACTCGTACCAAGCCTTCCCTGGAAAGGGAAGGTGGATTTTCCGTAGTTCCGCCCCGTCGGAACTATGGAAAAGACGGATGAGTCGTCAGCATGGTGGCAAGTCTGTACAGCATAAGGTAATAAGAAATTTGGGTTCTGAAGCATAAAGTTTCATCTAACCCCAAATTTACAAAAGAACGACTCATCCGTCAAACGCCCGAGGGCGTTTGACACCTTCTCTTACCAGAGAAGGCTAATATGCGTGATCGCCCATCACCTTATCTGTCACCCATAACCACCGTCAACCCCCTTACCTCACCCGCATTTTCCACCCCGAACCCAAGAAAGGAAACAACCATGAAAAACCGTACCAAACGATGGCTTCTGCTTGCCCGCAACTGGGGTATCTTCCTCGGTGCCTGTCTTCTGATCTGGATCATTCTGCTGCTTGCGCGTCCGAATGTGACATGGGGCATTGTTGACCGGTATTTCGGACGGAACCGCATTGAAACGGTGTCCGAGGTGACCTATACCGACTTTATCGTGGATATCTGCGACCCGGATACGGAAATTACGTATTACACACTGGACGAGCTGCGGCGGGGACAGATTGACGGCATCAACTATACCAACGGTCTGTATATTCTCAATGACCGCTATTTCATCCATGACGAGGACTTTTCGCTTCTGCTGGAGGAAACCGAGATCGAAGGCTACGGCAGCGTGACGATGGTCCGCGGGGCAGCCGATGCGCTGAAGCAGCTGCTCGATGCGGCGGAGAAGGAAACCGGTGCGCGCTTTGCGCTGGGGGATTCCTATATCGATGGTGCTGTCCCGGAAAAGGACCTCGGCAACGACTGCTATATGCTTGAATACTACGACACCAGCGAGCATATCACCGGAACGAGCATCGATCTGCTCATCGAAGGCGAGAGCTTCCGCACCTATATGACCTCCGATATGGCGGAGTGGCTGTATCACAATGCATGGCGGTTCGGCTATGTCGTCCGTTATCCGTTCTGGGAAGGCGACTGGACCGGTGTGTTCTTCCAGCCGTGGCACATTCACTATGTCGGTCAGCCGCACGCGGCATTGATGTACAAGCAGAAAATTCCGCTGGAGGAATATGTCGAGGAGGCATATACCACCAAGCGCCGGTTCTATCTGGTCGACTTCACCGGCGAGGACGGCGTGACCAATACCTACGTCATTTACCGCCAGACCGAAACCGAGGATACCATTTACATTCCCGATACCCTGCGGAATGTCGAGGTTTCCTTTGACAACACATACCGGTATTATTATGTATCGGGCATCTTATCACAAAAACAATGAATGGAGGATCAAGAATCATGAAATCTCGCTGTTCTGCTGCGCTTGCGGCCACACTCCTGCTTGCTGTTTCCCTGCTTTCCTGCGCAGATCCCGCCGATACAACCGACATCCAAACGAATGCCCCGGACAACACACCCGATACAGTCGCTGAAACCGAAGCCGCCAACAAACGCCCCGCATGTGGTTTGCCGGAAAATCTGGATTTCGGCGGTGCATCATTCCACACCATTGCATTCTCCTGGCAGGGATACCGCTATTATTTCTTTGCCGACGAAGAAAACGGCGACATCATG
>SVRM01000098.1 GCA_015064785.1 Oscillospiraceae bacterium | reverse complement strand
GTTCAGTGCGCACGTCAATGACTTCATCGGTCATGCGCAGATCGGCGGTCTGGTTGACCTGAATACGCTGCCTGAGCTTGATATGACAAATCCATGGTGGGATCAGCGCATTTCCTCTCTTTCTCTGTTCGGTCAGCAGTATATGGCAACGGGTGATATCTCCATGGAAGATGACCTGCGCGAAATGTGTGTCATGTACAACAAAACGCTCTACAATCAGTACGATCTTCCGGATCCGTATGAAATGGTCACAAGCGGCACATGGACAATGGAGCGGATGCTGGAGCTGGTCAGCGGTGTGACAGAAGATATCAACGGAGACGGCCAGATGACGGTTGCAGACCAGTGGGGACTGGCAAGTGAGGTTTATGCCGGCTGGTATTTCTTCCTGTTCGCCGGTCTGGATACGATCCTTTATGAAAACGGCGCATACCGTTCGGCGATTGCACAGGAGAAATACCATACTGCATTTGAAACCGCCATCCATGCACTGATCACAGACGATGTTTTCGTCACCGACAGCGGTAAATACGAGAGTCAGCTTACCACTGCCGACATCTGGTCGGAGGCATCCAAAATGTTTCAGGAGAACCGGATTCTGTTCCGTACAGGTACCTTCTCCGGTACCATGTACCTGCGCAACATGAAAACCGACTTCGGTGTGCTCCCGATTCCAAAGCATTCGGAGGAGCAGGAGGAGTATTACTGCATGGTTTCCTTCACCTGTGCGCCGCTTGCCATTCCCGTAACAGCACAGAACCTGCATACGACGGCACTTGTAACCGAAGCGCTTGCCTATGAATCGATGTTCACGCTGACACCGTCGTTTTATACGACCTTCCTCGGCGAGAAGATTCTGCGCGACGAGCAGTCCAAGGAAATGATTGATATCCTGCTTGCATCCAAGGTGTACTCCCTTGACTGCTTTGCATCCATCACCGGCATCGTTGACAAGATCACCGGTATGGTCAAGTCCCGCAAGGATACCGTTGCATCTGCGGTTGCGTCGGTTGACAAGAGTGCGCAGAAGAAACTCGAAAAATTCCTTGAAAATTTTGAAACATGATGAACATATAACGGAGGAATCGAAATGATGAACCATACGAAACGAACACTGACAGCCATTTTAGCACTTCTGAGTGTTTCATCCGCAGCGCTTGCATCCTGCGGTGATGCATCGGTCGGGTCGGTTGACACAGCCCCCACAACACAGGCGGAAACCGAGGCGATTGAAACCGAGGCGGTTGATCCGCGTCTGGAATACGCCAATGTTGCACCGGCGGTCGAGGATTTCGGCGGCTACGGCTATCGTATGGCGGTTCTGGTGGACAATGATGTGGTATTCCATCAGGTCGCTTACTGGTCGGAGGGCGAGAACGGCGATACGCTCAACGATGCGGTTTTCAAGCGCAATCTTGCGGTGGAGGAAGCATACAATATCAAGATCAGCCTTCTTGAACTGCCTGACACGAGCACGACCGTGCGCAAGAATATCCAGGCTGCCGATGACTTTTCCGATATCGTATTCCCGAGCTCCATCGGCGATATTCTGTCACTGGCACAGCAGGGCTGCTTCCTTGATCTGAATCTGGTTGACGAATTGCAGCTGTCCCAGCCGTGGTGGGATCAGCGTATTCAGGACCTTGCGATCCACGGCAAGCTGTTCTGCGCAACCGGTGACATCAGTATCCGCGACGAACTGCGTGAAATGGCGGTGCTTTACAACAAGACCTTATATAACCAGTTTGACTATCCGGACCCCTATGAGCTGGTAGCAAACAACAATTGGACATGGGAGACGATGGCATCGATGATCCGTGACGTTGCACGTGACCTCAACGGCGACGGTGCGATGACAACAGCTGACCAGTACGGTCTGATCAGTGAAAATATCGCCGGCTGGTATCTGTTCCTGGCCTCCGGACGCGATTCGATCGGCTATGACGGCAAGACCTATACATCCGATATTGAGGACGGTGCCATTTACAATATCTTTGAGGACGTTTTTGAGGTGCTCTGCGATAAGAAGAGCGTCATCATCATGGACGACGGTACCCACGAAAACGATCTGACCACGGAAGGCATCTGGACGGAGGCGACGAAAATCTTCTCCGAAAACCGTGCGATGTTCCGTACCGGTACATTCGGTGATACCGTTGACCTGCGCGATATGAAGACCGACTTCGGTGTCCTTCCGATTCCGAAGATCGATGCATCGCAGGACAGCTACTACTGTATGGCGCACAACGATATCATGCCGCTGGTCATTCCGACAACGGTTCCCGATGAACATAAGACGGCGCTGCTGACGGAAGCACTGGCATTTGAATCGATGTTCACGCTGACACCGTCGTTCTATGAAGTATTCCTTGACGAAAAGATTCTCCGCGATGAAAAATCAAAGGAAATGATCGATATCCTCTTTGACTCCAAGGTATATTCGCTCGACTATGTGAGCGGTATTACCGGACTGTATTCTACGGTTTCCAATATTGTGCAGACCGGTAAGAATAATCTTGCATCGAGAACTGCATCCATTCAGAAGTCGGCACAGAAAAAACTCGATAAATTTATTGAAAAATTCGAGGATGTGGAATAATCCTGTCGGAGCGGCGTGCCCTGTGGAAAACATTTGCAGGTAAAACGATGCACCCGACGACGGATCACAAAAACGGAAAGCTTGTTCTGTCTGGTTTTCCACAACCTGTTCTGTGGGAAATGTGGAAAACAAATGCGGGAAAACATTGGATTTTCAACAGTTTCCAAAGGGTTTTCCACAGGCTGGAGCGGCGCGTCTGATGGCTTTTCCACAAGCTGGCACGTGAAATCTTAAAAATTTGAAAAATTTTATAGAAACATGTGAATCATGTGGAAAAATGGAAAATGTGTTTTTCTGGCTGAAAATGTAAAACGGTATACATGAAAAGTGCCGCAGATCCTGGTCACAAGGATCTGCGGCTTCTGTTATGTTTGGAGAAATCTGCCTTTATTCATACTCACCGTACATGGCATCGATGCGTGCATTGTAAGCATCCCAGACCTGTGCGATGGCGGCAAAATCCGCGTCATCCAGCGGACAGCCGCGGCCGGAGCGTGCGGCATACAGATCGGGAACACCGACCTGCGTCTGTGCAAGCATCCATTCCATCGTGTCGCGGCGGGTGTTGTAGCCGGCATTGTCCGTGTCGAGCAGGACACCGGGCATTGCAGCCGAGAACAGGCGCGCGCGCATGGTCAGGTCTGTGCGGCAGTTGCGGTTCTTCGGCTCGTAGTCGTGAAGCCGTGCCTGATCGCAGATGTGTGCAAAGTACGGATGGCAGGGAGAGCAGTTGACAAGCGCTTCGGGCTTGACCGCTTTTGCGGCATTGTAGATGTCGACCATCATGTCATAGAGCAGCTCCACGCCGTACTTGCCGGAATAGGACTTTACACCGCGTCCGATGGGATTGCAGAATGCATAGTCGAGCTTGAAGCCGTCGCAGTCATAGCAGCCCTCGTCGGAGGAGAGCAGGCGGTGAATGACCTCGCGCAGCAGGTCTTGGAACGCAGGCTGTGACGGATCGATGCAGATCTCCCCATTGTCAGCGGTGACGCACAGCGCAGGATCCCAGCCCTCGGGGTCCCAGAGCTTGAACCAGAGCAGGGTATGCAGACCCTCAGCGCGGTGCCGGTTGACAAAAGCGCGCAGATCGGGGAACTTTTCCGGGTCTGCCACATCGGTTGCATAATGGATCTGCCACTTGTCATCCAGAATGACTGCCCGGGGGTTCAGACCGAAGCGGCGGCTGTTGGCAATCATTTCTTCATAAACCGCCTCCGTGGAAAGATCACAGGCGGCAGTATGCTGTTCCATGCCGAGAATGTTTTGCTCAATCCAGCCGCACAGGAACGGTCCGTGCCAGAATCGCGGCGGAATCGCGGTTTTTTTGGACTTTGCAATGCCGGAAACGAAGTAATACTCGGAATACTGGTTCAGAATATCCCACTGGTCCTCTCCTGTGAAGCCAATGATGTGCGGTGCTTCCCAGTCGCCGTCCACGGTGACGTGACCTGCCTGGTCGGTTTCCAGCCAGAAGGAGGAGCGGCCCGTGTTCAGCGTGACATTGTAATCAAAGCAGTGGAAGTTGTGCTCTCCGCGCTTTGCCGCAAGACCGAGACCGAGACGGGTTCCGATGCCCTCACAGCGGAAGGCATAGCAGAACATCGGCGGTACCATCAGCACCGACCAGCGATGGCAGTCCACGCTTGCCTTGAAGGTGTAGTCCTCATGATCGTACCACGAAATGCACGGCGTGAAGCCTTCGGAAAATTCATAATCCGAGCCGGTTTGTTTCCCGTCTGAGAAGTCACCCGCAAAGTAGCGGACAGCATCGACCCGTCCGTGACCGTGCAGGGTCATATGGAAGGTGAAATGCAGATAGGTGCAGCGAAGGGTATAGGTCTTCTTCCAGAGGCTGCTTTCGTTTTCCCAGACAAAGACCGCATTGCCCGGGGTTGTGTCGACGCTGACAAGTGTGGGGATGCGCGGTTCCGCATCCGGAATCTCGCCGTCGTTGGTTTCATTGGTCATCGGTACGGCACAGCGGATGTCCAGTGCCGCAAAGGGATTGTTTGCCGCAAGCACACCGAGCTTGTGTCCGTCGACGGTCAGCGTATACTTTGCCGCATGGACGGTATAGATACCGTTTTCTTCCGTGATGAATGGTTTCATAGTCAAAACCGCCTTTCTGATGAAATTTGTTTATGAACTTCAGTATATCATATTTCGCTGCGCTTTGCAATCGGAATATGGGATTTTGCCGAAAAACTTTTGAAAAACCTCTTGACAGGAGAGGTTTAATGTGTTAAACTTATAAGCAAGAAAGGTTTAACTCATTCAACCTGAAAGGAGGATATTTATGACACCGAAAATTTTTGAAAGCGAATACCGTTTCTGCAAAATCCTGTGGGAGCACGAGCCGATCAATTCTACGGAGCTGGTCGGGCTCTGCCGGGAACAGCTCGGCTGGAGCAAGGCAACGACCTACACCGTCATCCGCCGTCTTGCCGAGCGCGGCGTACTCAAAAACGAGGACGCAACGGTTACGTCACTCATTTCCCGTGAGGAGGCGGAATCGGCGGAAATCGAGGCTTTGGTTCAGTCGCGCTTTGACGGCTCCCTGCCTGCGTTTATCGCCGCGTTTTCCCGCAAAAAGCATCTGACGGAGGAACAGGCGGCAGAAATTCTTGCCATGATCGACGACGCGGAGGAGGTGTGACGCTGTGACATCCGCAAAGCTCTTTTTATCGGTCTGCAACCTTGCTGCATCCGCCGGATGGGCGGTCATCGCGGTGATGCTGATTCGGCTTCTGCTCGGTCTGCCCGGACTGCGGCGGATTCCGCGCCGTTATGTCTGTCTGCTTTGGGCTGTGGTCGGTCTGCGGCTGGTCTTTCCGTTCTCACCGGAAAGCGTTCTGAGCCTGATTCCGAGTGCGGAGGTGCTGCCGCAGACCATCCTCTATGACAGCACACCGACTGTGACCACCGGCGTTCCCGCGCTCAATGCCGTCATCAATGATGCGGTGATGCCGTCATTTGCTCCGAACCCCGGCGACAGCGTCAATCCCATGCAGGTACTCACGGCGATTGGCTCATGGGTCTGGATTGCGGGCGCTGTGCTGATGCTTGTGTATATGCTTGTAAGCTATCTGTTCCTGTATCGCCGGATGCGGTTTGCCACGCGGCTTGCGGGGGAGGACGGCGTTTATGAGTCGGACGCGGTCTCCTCACCGTTTGTCTTCGGTCTGATCCGCCCGAAAATCTACCTGCCGTACAACATGGATGCAGAGACACGTTCACATGTCATTGCGCATGAACGTGCGCATCTGTCCCGCGGCGACCATTTCATCAAGCCGGCTGCATTTCTGCTGCTGTCGGTGTACTGGTTTCATCCGCTTTTGTGGGCGGCGTACATTCTGCTTTGCCGGGACATCGAATCCGCCTGTGATGAGCGTGCGGCAAGAGACATGACCGCCGCAGAACGTAAATCCTATGCCGCAGCTCTGGTGCGCTGTTCCGTCCGGGCCCGGCAGATCACCGCGTGTCCGCTGGCGTTCGGCGAGACCGGTGTGAAGCGGCGTGTGACGGCGATTCTCGATTACAGACGTCCGACCTTGTGGGTGCTGATTGCTGCGGTGGTGCTGTGTGTTGTGTTTGCGGTGTGCTTTGGGACGAATCCGCAGGTACATTCATTTGAGATGATGCCATGGACGGAATACAGGTTTGCTGCATTTGCGTATCAGAATGGTATGTATTCATATGTTCTGACTGCCGAAACCGCGCCGTCATTTGCGGTGGATGAGGATGATACGCTGTGGATACAGTATTCGGGCGGAACCGCATGGACCTCTGTTGGCAAGCTGGCAGAGTATTCTGTCACGGAAAAAAGTCTGTCTGCACTGTTTGACGGTTATGTGGATGCAGACGGCAGCGAATTTGCCTCTTTGAAAAATACCGTGAGAGCCTGCCGTGCTGCCAGACGCGCAGAATATGTCCATCCCGCCACAGGTGATGTGGATATTTACACGCTGATTCAGCGGGATAACGGCGATATTCTTGTGCTGTATTCCCATCGTTTCCCCGATGCGGATGGGACACTGAACGAAGAGATACCGCGGTGGGCATATCGGATCATGGCACCTGGTACGCGGGCGGAATTGCCCACATACGATTCCTATCGCGTTGCCTATGCTTACGCCGGTTCTCCCGCACCGGACTACAACGAAATTCACCGGATGCCGTATGCCGATCATACAATTGAGGCATTTACACAGCTTTCCGAATATGTGGATCCGGAGCGTCTGCGTCACGCATCTGTTATTCCCGTACTGCGCTTTGCGTCGGCAGACGATCTGCGGCAGTTCCGTGAAGCATACCGCGATGCGTTTGTGTTTGATGATTCGCTCGGCGACAGAATTCCGGCCTTTGATTATGCCGTACGTACCTTCGGTGACAGTGAGGCACTGTTCAGGGACAATGTTCTGTTTGTCGCCTGCATCAACGCGCCGTCCGGCTCACACGTCTTTTCTGTATCGCAGATCACGGCAGAGAACGGCGTTCTGGCAGTTGACATTGATCGGTATGCGCCGGAGCTTTGCACGGATGATGAAATCTCACATTTTGTGCTGATTGCGGTTCCGCGCACGGTGGCAGAGAAAACCGAAGCAGTCGTTGTGCTGCTGGAAAACGCACCGTCACCGACCGTGATTCCCGATGAAGCCTTTGATTTTCCGGAAAATTATGCGGATACCCTGAATCCGCCGCGTGAGACAGACAATACACAACAGGCACCGGCGTATGAGGACACTCCCTCCGGCACATTCACCGTAGACCCGGACGTGACCGCATCCGACGGGTTTGCCCTGCATCCGGAGTATGAAACCTCGGAACTTGTTATTCCACCGAACGGAGAAGAAAACGAAACACGACCCGATATTGAGGATGAGTTTTCAGATGAAGATTTCATCGTGATTGAGCCAACTGAATAGTTTATGAAAAACAGACAGCCGCAGATCAAACAATCTGCGGCTGAAATCATATGCAAAATCTCAATCGTGTACCACAATCTCACACGCATACGGGCGGTCATCGTCTTCCTCCGGAATCATCAGAAAACCGTCTTCGTACAGTGCTTCGGCAAACAGCGCACCCTCTAAAAGTCCGAGCCACGTCACGGTAAAGCCGTGTGCATAGTCGGCAAGCTGCGGGGGCAATGTCGTCTTTACCACATCGGAGATGCGGTCATAGAGCTTCTTTGACGGGGCTTCAAGGGTTGTCTGAAGCTCCGCTTCGAGTTCCGCAAACAGCGCACGAACGCGGGCATCGGTGACGGGAACGCGGCTGACAAAGTGATCGCCGTTGTGCTCGATATAGCCTTGCTGTGCCAGCTCTGCGCAATGCAGACGGGTGTCCTCATCGTCGGAAAGCGGCTGACCCTGTGCAATGGCGGCAAGCACGCGGCATTTCTCGGTGTGCTCACGCGGGTGAAGCTCGTTCTGGCGGTGGAATTCGCCGAACGCGGTTACATCACACGGCCAGACGGTGACGGCGGGAGATGTGTCGGAGGCGGGCAGGTCGGTCGGCGTATGACCGGAGGAGAAGCGCAGGGTCGGCTCCTCCATGGCGTAAATCAGCGCCCGTGAGCCGCAGGAGAGAATCTGTGGGTAATCCTTGTTTGCCATCCAGATGTTCCGCCAGTCAAACGCCGGGGCGTGCAGATAGAAATACCAGCGGTATTCCTGCTCACAGGCATCGTGGCGGAATGCACCGACTTCCCGGAGACGCGGCAGATACTTCTCATATGCCGCACGGAAGTGGGGCAGATATTCGCGGTACATAGCCGCAAACATGGTTTTGACCTGTTCAAACGTGTTCTTTTTGAGAATATGAAAGTTGGTGCGGTATTTGTCCTTAGTGGGTGAGAGCATGACGCCGGCATCAAGCAGCAGCGCGAGTTCTTCCTCCAGATACACGGCAGGAACGCCGGTCTCGACGGAGAGGGCAGAGACGGTCATCGGCTTGTCGTGGCAGAGAATGGCGAGCTGTGCCGGCAGCTTGCGGCGGAACACCTCCCAGACATTGACGCGGGAGAAGTCAATGGCGGCTTTGTATACGGAAAATTCGATGGGCTTGACGGAAACGGTAGTGTTCTGCATCAGATAGACCTCCTTGAGTTTTTCACGACCGGAGCGCAGATAAAACTTCACCATGCTCTCGGAGATGGCAAATGCGGCGGCAATGTCCGTCACCGGCATCTCATCGTAGTAGTGCGCAATGAGAATCCGACGGTAGAGCCCAGACAGGCGCGATAACGCCCGGCGGATGTCCTCGTACTCCTCGTTTTCCTCTGTCAGCTCCTCGGGGGAGGGGGTGTCTGCATGAAGCACATTGCCAAGCGCATATTCCTCAATGGAGATGGACTGCTGTCTTGCATAGTAGGACTTGCAGGTGTTGTGCGCCACGCTCCAGAAGTACGCATCGTGGTTGTCACGGATGCGTCCCTCGGCGATGGCATTGATACAGCGGAACGCCATTTCCTCTGCCAGCTCCTCTGCCGTATTCGCGTCGCTGACCCGGCTGCGCGCAAAGCCGAGGAATGCGGGCAGATACTGTTCACAGAGAATATTGTATAATTGCTGTTTCGATGGCGTCATTGCAGCGTGCTCCTTTGCTTCGGTCGTTTGACCGTATAGTAAAACAAAAGGCGGTCAGGATCAGTGATTTCCGAAAATTTTTCAAAAATTATGAAAAAAGAATTTCTCCGACGGTTCCGGCGGCGCTTGACATGCCGTCTCCGTTGACATCGTCAAAGGACACACAGCGGATGAGCTTCTCTGCATCGGTCGCCGGGATACCGTTGACGCGGATGTTTTCAAGGTTCACAGTGCCGATGTGGGAGGACAGATATGGGTCGAAGATCTCATACTGACCGACACGGATGGACTTCGGACCGACGGTGACCAGATACGACAGCGGGAAACGGTCCGGATACATTGTGATGTCGATGTCGGAAAAGGACACATACCCGATGTTAGAGCCAAGCTCAAACGCGCCGAATGCACCGCGGACGGGATCGCTCTCCAGATATTCACGGAAGCTGTCAATCGGGCGGTCGAGGTCAATTTGGATGTTCTCAAAGAACAGATTGTCCGCAGAACCGACCGCGCCGCGCTCCGGCTTCTCGACAAACAGCTCATAGCGGGGTGTCTGATAGTACATTTTGAAGGTTGCAATGCCGCGCACATCGCGGATGACTGCGTCAAACAGACCGCAGTCGACGGATGTGCCGTCGTCAAAATAGTAGATGCCGGGCTCGATGCGAAGTGCTTTATAAGGAGAGGACGGGGCAAGGTCAAGCCCTTCACACCATACACAGCGCGTCGGACCGAAGTTGACAGACGAGTTCTGCCAATCGTACATGTTCAGCGCGACCAGATCGTCGCCGACCTCGCCGGAAATGTCGGAAATCCACAGGCGTTCGGAATCTCCGTTCAGATGGAGACCGTCGGCATAACATTGCTCAAAGCGGATGTGTTCAAATACGCCGTTTTCCAGTGCTCCCGTCTGGACGGAAAAACCTGCGGTATGTGCAAAGGTCAGGTCGATGAGGTTCAGTCCCCTGACATTGCCAAAATAGAACAGCGTGGAAACGCCGTAGAACGCGCGCTGCTCGTCATCGGCACCCGGGATTCTGTGTACGGCACGTCCCGTCGCGCCGTATCCCGCACGGTGGTCGCGCGATTCCTCCCACCGTCCGCCGCAGATGGAGATATTGCAGTCGGGCTTTGAGCGGTCAATCGGTGCATGGGTACCGTCAACGGTGTTTTCGTTGCACAGCATCAGCACATCACAGTCAGGTGTCAGACGGATTGTCGCGCCGTATGCCGAAATTCTGCGGTTTGCCGGGACTGTGACGGTGTCGTCGATGAAGTATACGGCATCGGCGGCGGGGATGATGACCGCCTCGTGTTCGTCAAGTGCGGTTTGCAGCGCTTTGGTCCAGACAAGACCGACATCGGTTTTACGGGTCAGATGCACATACGCGGTGAGGCTGACCGTATCGGCGAGAGCTTCTGCTGCGGCAAGGTTTTCTGCGCGCATGGCGGTCAGTGTATCATAAATGGATTGGCGGATTGCCTTTCTTTCTGCGGTCATGGTGAAATCCTCTCTGAAATATCCAAGTAGATGTTTGTGTTACAGTGCGGCGGTTTCAGTCTCCTCGCGTGCGATCTCCGACCAGCGCCACAGTCTTTTGGGATCGCCGCAAACCGTTGTGATGTCTTTGAGCAAAAATTCCAGGCAAAGTCCGTTTTCCTTTGCAGCTCGAATGGTTCGGCGCAGATCGGCACGGATGACATCCTCATCAAAGGCGGTCTGCGCAAGATAGGAGGGATTTGGCTTTGCCGACATGATGTATTTTTTCGGCAGAACGGCGGCAAAATGCTCTCTGTCGCTCCACGGACTGCATGAAATTTTGCGGATGTTCGGCATCCGGTCGATGATGTCCAGACGGTCGTCAAGCCGTTCACAGCAGCCATAATAAATGGCACCGAAGTGTGAGAAAATCTCGGTCATGTACGGAACCTCGAATTCCTCATTGATCGCGGGGGAAACCGAGGTAAACAGCTGTGCCATGCTGAAGGTCCAGCCGTCATGTGAGGTCGGATGCTCGGGGTCACACGCCGCTGTCGGCAGACTGTCGGTAAACGTATAAGAACAGTGGCACATATTGGAGGTGATATCGTAGACGCCGAGCGCGTTGATCTGCTCCAGCTGCGCAAGGAACGCATCGGTATATCGGCGGAGAATGGCGTGAATCAGCTCCGGGCGGTCAATGAGATCGATATAGCAGTTCTCGACCCCTTTCCAGAACGTGATCTGATCCCAAAGCCCGGAATGGAGCATAATGCCGCCGAGTCTGACAGGCGCGATACCGGCAAAAATATCTTCTGCTGCGGAAAGCAGCGCTGCCTGACGGTCATAATCAAGCGTCAGCTTCGGCGTTTTGATCTTTTCCACCGCTTCCATTTCGTCAAGCTGATCTTCAAACAGATGAATCTGGATACCGGGACGCTCGGGTTCGACATTCCTGGTTGTCATGTCGAAGCCTGTATTATGAATCGGACGCGGCAGTGTGATATACGGATTCAGTACCATGTCCGCCGGCAGATGCTCCCATTTATAAATCTGTGAACGAAGCTCCCATTCGATCCCGCGGAAATAGGAGTCCTCGACAGTACAGGTCAAAAAACCGTCCGTGTTCAGCTCATGCCACGGCATCTGTTCAATGGTAATCATCGGCTTTTGCATCTGTAAGTGGTTGAGCGCGCGCCACAGATTTCGCTTTTCGTTGTTTTTATCGGACAGCGCATACGCCATATAACGTGCGGCGAGGGTTCGGAGTGTTTCGCGGTCTTTTGATGTGACGGTCATGATGGAGTCCTCCCGATTGTAATTTTTATACGGTCATGCTTTTGAAATGATTATAACATTTCGGGTTTGATTTGTCAATCATTTTCTGAACTTGCGTCAGACACTTGAAAATTCCAGAGGAACGTGCTATAATACTGTCTGTTATAATCGGATCGCAGAAAAGGAGAAACAGTATGATGACATTGGAGGAAGCAAGAGCGTTTTTCAAAGGCGACGTATATGCAACGGAGGTCTCCGGCATTACC
>SVRM01000097.1 GCA_015064785.1 Oscillospiraceae bacterium | reverse complement strand
GCAGCCCGATGGCTCCCTTTGGTCGCTTTGAAGGTGTCTTTTTGGGCGGGAAACCCGCCCAAGCGACGCAATTTGTTTATATATCGCCCTTTGGGCGATGAAGGTAGGCAATTTTGCAATTGCCTAGTATATGTTGTTACGTTGATTATACCACCTGACGCGATTTTTGTAAACCTATTTTCTGAAAAATTCTTGCCTTTTTTTCGATGACATGATATAATGTGACCGTATCTTTGACCAAAAGGAGCATCTTCCATGGAACAAACAAAATCCTATACCCGCCTGAAGCTGGCTTGCTACACCACGAATGTTTCGATGTCGGTCGTCGGCAACCTTTCGCCGATTCTGTTTCTGACTTTTCACAATTTATACGATATTTCGTATTCCCTTCTTGGGCTGCTGGTACTGATTAACTTTTTTACCCAGCTGACCATCGATCTGATCTTTTCCTTCTTTTCCCATAAATTCAACATTCCGCTGGCAGTCAAACTCACGCCGTTTCTGACATTCATCGGTTTGCTTGTCTACGCGGTCCTGCCCTATCTGTTCCCGGATGCGGTCTATGCAGGACTTGTCATCGGTACCATCATCTTTTCCTGCTCCGGCGGACTTGCCGAAGTACTGATCAGCCCGGTCATCGCCGCCATTCCGGCAAAAGATCCCGACCGCGAGATGAGCCGTTTGCATTCGGTCTACGCATGGGGTGTTGTCGGCGTCATTTTCATCGCAACGCTGTTCCTGCTCGCGTTCGGTCAGCAGCACTGGCAGATTCTGGCACTGCTGTTCATGCTGGTGCCGCTGTCCTCCTGCATCCTGTTCTCCGGCGCTTCCATTCCGGATATGGGAACACAGGAGAAGGTCTCCGGTGTTCTCCGTTTTCTGAAAAACAAAGCGCTGTGGCTGTGCTTTGCGGCGATTTTCCTCGGCGGTGCGGCAGAATGTACAATGGCACAGTGGGCATCCGGATATCTTGAACAGGCTCTCGGCATTCCCAAGGTCTGGGGTGACATTTTCGGTGTCGCACTGTTCTCTGTCATGCTCGGTCTCGGGCGGACGCTGTATTCCAAGTATGGCAGACGTATCAGCAGTGTCCTGCTGCTCGGCGGCATCGGCGCGTCTGTCTGCTATCTGACAGCGGCACTCGTCGGCATTCCCGTCATCGGACTTCTGGCGTGCGGCTTCACCGGATTCTGCGTATCGATGCTCTGGCCCGGCTCTCTGATCGTCGCCTCCGACCGCATCCCCGACAGCGGCGTTTTCATCTACGCGATGATGGCGTCCGGCGGTGATCTCGGCGCGTCTGTCGGACCGCAGCTCATCGGACTGATTACCGACGCTGCCATCGCATCCCCGACCCTCTCTGCACTTGCGTCGGACCTGTCGCTGGCTCCTGAGCAGCTCGGCATGAAGCTTGGTATGCTCGTCGGTGCGCTGTTCCCGCTCGCCGCCATTCCGGTCTATCTCCATATTGACAGAACGGCAAAAAAAGAATAACTGCAAGATGAAAAGGTGCTGTATCCGGGCAAGATACAGCACCTGTGTGTTTTTCTGCGATTAACCGATATTTTCCTCGTAAGCTGTAATCATCTTTTCGTACAGCTTTGCAATCGCCTTCTGCTTGGATGCATACGAAGTTGCGTAAGTTGCTCTTCCGGAATCGAACAGCGAACGGAAAATTTCGTGGTAGTCATTGATCTGGGAAGCAAACGCATAACAGAAGCTCTGTGTGATGGAGTCGTGCAGCAGATCGATCATCTGCGAGGAGGATTCGTCACGTGCATATTTGACCTTCATGGCAGATTCAAAATACGTCTTCATCGACGTATTGTGGCTCATCGAGCAGAGCGCCTCCAGAACGGTACAGATCTTGTCCGGATCCGGGCATGTCGTCGGAATACCGCCGATCAGTGCAGTGTCATGAGAAACGGAACGGTATTTTTCAACCGATTCATCGACCTTCGGAATCGGAAGAATGCCGTAGTCATCCTTCATATCGCGCAGATCCTTGACCGCCGCCAGGTAGTCATTGAGGAACAAGAGCTTCTGGTCGGAGAACGCCTTGCGCTGGTTCTGATAGTATTCCGCCTCGGTAACACCTGCAACCGTACCGAAGTTGAAGGTCGTCTTGGGTTCAATGTAATTGGCAACGATCTTTTCCATGACAGTGGTAATGAGCGGGTCCTCCAGATTCAGAACCGGATAGCCGTCCTCACCGCGTTCCATAAAGGTCACGCCGGAGCCGAAGACCTGCGCGTCCATATAGTTGCGGGACAGGTTCATTGCAAATACGTCGCCGTCGTTGAGGGTGCCGTTGCCGTCGATGTCCTGCGAGAATTCCTTTACATAGGTACCGAGCGCATCGATGGTCCACTTGCCGTCAAATGCCAGCTGATACAGCTCATTGGGATCCTCGTAATGCGACTGGTACATCGCTTTATTGAAGAAAATCGCGGAAGCAACTTCAACGACATCCAGGAAGTAGTCACCGGCAACAAGGAAGCGCGCATTTTCGTTGAGCTGAAGCTCATCCATATATTCATCCCACCAGTAAACCTGCGAAAAGTCGTTGACATCGCTGTTGTTGAAGTTATAGAGCATGTTATCGGCCGCGATCTTCAGCATACCGTACTGCTGGTCGGTGATCAGATCATAAACATCATCACCTGCCATGATAATCTTTTGCAGATCGGGATAAACCTTGTCGTATGTGAAGTCTACAATTTCATATGTAAATTCCACATTCAGACGTTCCTCAACCAACTGGTTGCGTTCCAGAATTGCGTCGTGAACGATATCACCGTCAGCCTCTTCCGGACCCATCATAAAAATCTCCGAGCCAAACTGCGTCTGGTCAAAGGTGTTGATGCGGATACGGATCTGCTTTCCGGCAAGATCGGTTCCTTCGGGGATTGCGTCGAGAATGATTTTCTCCGCTTCTTCGGTGACAGCCTCCGTCACCGCGTCTGTCACTGCGGCAGTATCGGTCTTCATTTCGGTCTTTGCATCACCGCAGGCAGCGGTACACGATGCTGCAAGCAGAAGAAGCGCCAGCAATGCCGCTGTTTTCCGTGTGTGTTTCATGTGTACTGATCCTTTCCATGATATTTTTCCGAACGGTTGGATTAGATATATTGTATCACAAATATTTTATTTTTGCAAGTATATTCGCAAAATTCACGATTTGATTTTTAAGAAAAACACTTTTTTCTATTTTCTGCACAAATTTGAAACAGCCGCTGTGTTTATTTGTAAATAAACTATGAATTTCCGGAAATACCTCTTGATTTCTCCACTATTTGGTGTTATAATGAAAATGTAATCCAATCAGTTGACCGTTTTCGATGCGGCCAAATCATCCAATACGAATACAGAAAGGAAATTCACATGAAAAAGCACACAGGTACCATTATTATGATCGTCATCATCGCCATTGCCGCGGTCATCACGATTCTCTCGACCTTTACCGTTGTTCCATCCGGCTATGTCGGTGTCAAGGTCACGATGGGACAGGTTTCCGATGAAGTGTTGAATCCCGGCATGTATCTGCACATCCCGTTCGTCCAGTCGATCACCAAGGTCATGACTAAGCAGGTCGACCAGGTTTACGGCGATACCGTCTGGGGCGAATCGTCCGAGCAAACCGCAGTTTACATGGCAGATATCACCGTTACTTATAAGCTCAATCCCGGCATGGCTTCCTATGTGGTAAAGAATGTCGCAAATTACAGCGAAGACCTGGTCAATGTCACACTCGTCTCCTCCGCACTCAAAGCAGCCGCACGCACATTGGAAACCACGCAGGTCACGAACCGTTCCTTCATTGAAACCGCTGCTGTGACCAGCCTGCAAAACGCTGTCAATAACAAGTACGGTACCGATGTCGTTACTGTTCTCAATGTCAACATCAACGACATGGACTTTGAGGAATCCTACCAGAACGCCATCGCCGAGCGTCAGCTTGCCGAGCAGGCTTACCAGCGTCAGGTCATTGAGAACAAAACCGCGATTGAAAAGGCGGAGGCTGACAAGCAGGTAGCCATTACCAACGCAGAAGCACAGGCAGAAGCGGATCGCATTGCTGCGGAAGCACAGGCGGAGATCGTCCGTATTGCCGCTGAGGCGCAGGCAGAAGCCAACCGCAAGCTGTCAGAATCCATTACTGATCAGCTCGTTGAGTATCAGAAAATCGAAGCGTGGGACGGCAAGCTCCCGGTTGTTCAGGGATCGGACAATGCGTTTGTAGACGTATCCTCTATTGCAGGTCAGTAACACATCCGTATAAAGGAGCATCCTTATGAAAAGCATCAAACCCGGACGCGGTCCGTCGATGATGGGCGGTGTCATGTCCGTCGCCGTCGCGATCTTCGGCATCATCTGGACTGGACTTGCCGCGTCAATGGGAGCCGGCCCCTTTGCCCTGTTCGGCATCGTCTTTATCGCCATTGCGGTTTTCAATGCAGTATATAACTTCAAAAATGCAACCGGAGAAAATCGTTACTCGATTTATGACATCACCGATCACGGTGAGGAACCCGACCCGCTGAACCAGCGCTTTGGCACCGACAGCCATACCGAAAACGAAACACGGGGGCAAAGAAATGGCAAAGAATACCGCTTCTGCCCATATTGCGGCACGGAGCTGAAGCCGGATTTCGTATATTGCAATTCCTGCGGAAAAAAGCTGCCCTGATGCGGTTTTTGCACGTATCAGGCAGTTTTCGGAACACATTATAATCCTGTCAGACGAACGGATCACAAAACCAGATCAACTATGAGGTCTTGTGGTCCGTTTTCTTTGTTCAAATTTGCCATTGAAATATTGGTTGATTTGTGATATGATATATCTGATTTGTGCTTGAACGGCAGTGTCATTGCCTGTCGGAAAAGCACGGATCCCTACAACATACAGAACTGGAAGTGCTCCAATATGACTGTCTTATTATCCATTTCCATCGGCATGATCGCGGCTTTGATGATGTCCCGTCTTGCAAAGAAGGTACAGCTCCCTGCTGTCACGGCGTATCTTGTCGCAGGTATTCTCGTCGGTCCGTGCTGTCTCGGTCTGCTCGGCATTGACGGTCTCGGCTTTCCGACCGAGGAATCCATCAAGAATTTAAGTATTATCTCCGATGTCGCGCTCGGCTTCATTGCTTTTTCCATCGGCAACGAATTCCGTCTGTCCCAGCTGAAAAAAACCGGTAAACAGGCAACTGTCATCGGTATTATCCAGGCTGTTGCCGCAACGCTGATCGTGGATGCGGCACTGATTGCCCTGCATTTTATCATGCCCGACAAAATCGGTCTTCCCGCCGCAATCACCCTCGGTGCCATCGCATCCGCAACCGCTCCTGCCGCAACGCTGATGGTCGTCCGTCAGTATAAGGCAAAGGGTGAGCTGACCGATCTTCTGCTTCCGATCGTCGCACTCGACGACGCAGTCGGTCTGGTGCTCTTTGCCATTTCGTACGGTATTGCACGTGCCATTCAGAGCGGTACTGTCGATATCATCTCCATTATTCTCAATCCGTTGATTGAAATCGTCGTTTCGCTCGCACTCGGTTCTGCCATGGGCTTCATCATGGACTGGGCAGAAAAGTTCTTCCATTCCCGTTCCAAGCGTCTTTCGATGTCCATCGCATTTGTCATGCTGACCGTCGCACTGTCCATGCTTCATTTTGAGATCGGTCCGGTCCATATCGGCTTCTCTTCCCTGCTCGTCTGTATGATGCTCGGCACGATCTTCTGCAACGTCTGTGACTACTCGGAAGAGCTTATGGAACGTGTCGACGGCTGGACAACCCCTGTGTTTGTTATCTTCTTCATGCTGTCAGGTGCAGAGCTTGATCTGACGAGCTTTGCCGATATCGGTATCGTGCTGATCGGCGTTCTCTTCCTCGCCGCACGTGCCGTTGGTAAGATCGGCGGTGCTTATATGAGTGCCAAGTGGACCAAGTGTCCGCCCAATGTCTGCAAATACCTCGGCATCACGCTTCTGCCGCAGGCAGGTGTCGCGCTCGGTATGTCGCTTCAGGTTGCTCCGCTCGGTGCTGACGGTGTTCTGATCCGCAACATCGTTCTGTTCTCCGTCATGATTCTGGAGCTGGTCGGTCCGCTGCTGGCAAAGATCGCACTCACCAAGGCCGGCGACATCATTCCCGAAGGCCGTACTTCTGCAAGAGGCATTGTTCCCTCCAAGCACAAAGGTGAGCTTCCCAAGCAGAAATAATGTAAATACATCAAAAGATCCCGGACGCTGCGGTTTTCGCAGCATCCGGGACTTCTTGGTATAGCCAATAAACCCCCGGTTATACCGGGGGCCGAAAAGCTTTAGCTGAAAGTAATAGAAAAAAATACCTCCTATGATAAAATAAAAGAGGTCTGCCAACCAAATTTATAAAACATAGGAGGACGTCCAAATGGACACTAATAGTTTATCACATACGAAGTGGGAATGCAAGTACCATGTTGTATTTGCGCCAAAATATCGCAGAAAAGTCATATACGGAGAATTAAGAAAAGAGATAGGAACGATTTTAAGAACACTATGTGAAAGAAAGGGGATAGAACTAATAGAAGGAGAGTGCTGTCCGGATCATATCCATATGTTAATAAGGATACCGCCAAAAGAATCGGTATCAGATATAATAGGATATCTAAAGGGAAAAAGCACATTAATGATATTCGATCGACATGCGCATCTGAAATAAAAATATGGAAACAGACATTTTTGGTGCAGAGGATATTATGTCGATACAGTAGGAAAAAATACCAAAAAGATACAAGAATATATTCAGCATCAATTGCAAGAAGACATTGCCAATGATCAGATAAGCCTATTTGAATCGGTTGACCCGTTTACGGGTGAGCCTGTGATGAAAGGCAAATAAAACACCGCTCTCGCGGTTGCCCGAAAAAGCGGTGCGGTTGGCAGATTTTCGAGCACGCGAGTGCTGCCGGTAATGTCCCCTTATAGGGGAGTTTCATGCCACCGGCTTAGCCGGTGGTCATGACTTATTCAGTACCGGCACTCCGGCGATCAGAGATCAAGGGCAACTGCACTTCCCCTGGTGGTTTTCCGTACAATCAGCTTCCGCTCAATCCGGGATTTCAGCGCACCGACATGCGAAATAATACCGACGGAGCAATCTCCGAGCGACAGTCCCGACAGCACCTGAATCGCCTGCTCCAGTGCATCCTCATCCAGAGATCCGAACCCCTCATCGATGAACATCGATTCCAGACGGATGCCGCCGGTTGAGGACTGAATTTCGTCTGAGAGACCAAGAGCCAGAGACAATGACGCCAGAAACGATTCTCCTCCCGACAGTGTGCGTACATTGCGCGTACTGCCGTTATAATGATCGATGACCTGCAAGTCGAGTCCGCTTTGTGCGCGGTTGTTTTCTGCTTCCTTTGCACGCTGCAATTCATACTGACCGCCGCTCATCACCAGCAGTCTGCGGTTTGCCCGGAGCAGAATCCGGTCAAAGTACGACATCTGTACATAGGTTTCAAGCATGATGCGTTCCCTGCCGCGGAGGGTTCCGTTCGCCGTATCGGAGAGTGCCCGGATCCGTATCCGCTGCGTCTCCAGAACCGCCGCTTCCGCGCTCAGTGCAGAAAGTGCCGTATGCGCCGCGTGAATACGGTCGGATTTTGCGCGAAGCACCGTCATCTGTTCCTTATATCGGATTTGTTCGGCATACAGCGCATCCCGGAAGGTACGAAGAACCGCTGCATCCATTTCCGCTGCACCGGACAACTGCTCTGTCAGCTGACGGACCTCGGCTTGGGCCGCTGTATGCGCACGCTCTGCTGCCGCAAGAAGCTCTGTCTGATGCCTGCGGATGTCACGGATGCTTG
Source organism: Oscillospiraceae bacterium (assembly GCA_015064785.1). Classification (GTDB taxonomy): domain Bacteria; phylum Bacillota; class Clostridia; order Oscillospirales; family CAG-272; genus RGIG3925. The sequence goes on along the minus strand of SVRM01000097.1, from coordinate 4,473 downwards.
TGCGGCGAAAGACGAGATTTTGGAGCTCCGCCGCTGCCTGCGCGCGCTGCGGATACGGCAGTTTTTCTGTCAGTGCTGCAATCTGCCGTTCGTTTTCCTCAATCTGAACACACCGTGCAGTCTCCTCCCCTGCCGCTTTTGTCAGATCCTCGGCGGTGTTTCGTTCCTCTTCTTCCAAACGCGGAAGCAGTTCATCCAGTGTCTGTTTTCCGCGGTATGCCTGTACTGATGCGGCATATGCCGATTCCGTCGTCCGAAGTGCTCGCGCCGCAGCAGATTTCTGTTCGGAAACCGCATCACGCAGAACTGTTTCTGTCCACTCCCGCGACAGCGGACGTTCGAACGTTCCATTGAGTCCCTCCAGCACTGCGATCTGCGCGTAAAGAAATGCTTCTTTTTCCGCCGCTCTGCCCTTGACTTCACCGGCGTCACGGCTTTTTTCTTCCGCATCGGCGGCGCGTTCTGCGGCAAGTCTGCGCGCTTCGTGCAGCTGCTGTCTGGTCGGTGCCGAAGACGAAGCCTTTGCCGGTGCGGGATGCTCGGTTGAACCGCATACGGGACACGGGACACCGTCGGAAAGCGTTTCTGCTAAAATGCCCGCTTGCTCATCAAGATACGCACGGTTCATCCGTTCATATGTGCTGGCGGCATTGACAGCGGCTTCTGCGGCATCGCGGTACGCTGTCTGTACCGCTGTCAGCCGGTCACACAGTGCAATATACGCCGCAAGCTCGATCTCGATTGCGCAGATCTGATCATATGCGGTGCGCTGTTCTTTTGTTTGTGCTTCCAGCGCAGTCATCTGTGACTGCACCTCGGACAGTACCGCAAGCTGTTCCCGACCGCGCTGAAGCTGTTGTTCCAGATCTTCCCGTTTCTGTGTCAGTGCTGCCATTTGTTTTTCCGCTGTCCTCTGCTCGGTATGCAGATCAGTAAGGCGTTTTTGGAATCCATCCAATGCATCATATTCGGGCATGATCTGCTCCAAAACGGAAATCTGCGTACCGAGCGCCTCGATTGCCGCATCATCCCCCTCTGCACAGAGCAGCTCCGTTTTCTTTTTCTGCTCATCAAGCTGTTCTTCTGCCGCTGTCAGCCGCGCCTGTGCATCCCCGAGCGCTTGTCTGGTGCGATCCAGCTCCATCGCCTGCCCCAGCCGTGTATCCGCTGCTGACAAAGACAGTGCATTGTTGTTGGCGGCGTCCGTCATCCGCGCAATCTGTTCCTCCAGCCGCGTTTCCTGCCGTGACAGAAGTGCGGGAAGCTCATCGAGCGGAAGCAGACCGTCCATCAGCGCATCCAGTACCTCCGAGCCGCCAGGAATCTGTTCCGCATCAAAATCCTCCCGGTGCAATGAACCGAGAACCTGCTTCGCCTGTGCCTGCAACAAACGCCACTCGTCGTCAAGAACAGCTGCCTCCTGCCGCAGCCGCTCCTGCAAAGCGGCGTATTTTTCGGTCCCGAACAAACGGCGAAAGATGTCAATCCGTTCTTTGGTTGATGCATGAAGCAGCCGTAGAAAATCACCCTGTGCAATCATCGAAATCTGTGAAAACTGCGCACGGTCCACGCCCATGATGTCCAGAATGGCATCGTTAACATCTTTGAGGCGTGTGATCGGCGGCTGATCGGGACACAACAGCTCTGCTTCTGCGTGCTGCGGTGTTTTGTACCCTTCCCGCTCATACGCAGGTGTACGGCGGATGCGGTATATTTTCCCGTGATAGGAAAACTCCAGCTCCACAAAAGTTTTGCGCGTACTGTCGGCATATTTGGAGCGGAGCATAGATGCATCGCGGTGATCGCCGCTCGGTGTTCCGTACAGCGCAAATGAGATTGCGTCAAAGATCGTGGTTTTACCGGCTCCCGTGTCACCGGAGATCAGATACAGTCCGCCGGATGTCAGCGTTCGCAAATCGAGTCGGATTTCATCGGCAAACGGTCCGAATGCTGAAATGGTCAGCGATAAAGGCTTCATCGTGCATCCTCTCCTTTCCACAACCGATCAATCAGTGCTTTCATATGTTCCTGCATGTCCGCATCCATGTCACTGCCGTTCTGTGCGTGGAAAAATGCGGCAAACAGCTCTTCGGGATCCATCGCATCCGCATCGGACAGCGCTGTCATGTCCTGTTCCGCATGGGTGCGTGTATTGTCGTATTCCAATCGCAGAAGATAGGGATAAACCGTACGCAGGCGGTAAAGTGCATCGGGAATATCCACCTCGTCGGTCAGTGTGATCTGTACATACGAAGCGGGATAGTCGGTGTCGCGGTAATAATCCAGCGCCATCAGCTCGTCATACCGTCCGCGCAGTCGGTACATCCGCCGCAGCGGCGTCAGCGGTCGTGTTTCCACGACACAGCTGCCGCCATCCCCAAGGGTCACAACCGTGACTGATTTTTCCGTATCGGACTCCGCAATCGAATATGCCATCGGAGAACCGCTGTATCGCACCGGTGTTCCCTGCGGCGTATGAAGCGTCTGTGCGCGGTGCAGATGCCCAAGGGCTGCATAGTCAAAAACATCAAAATGCTCTGCACGCACCGCATCCGCCGTACCGACCGAAACCGTCTCCGAGGCAGAGCGTTCTCCGCCCGTCACAAACTGATGTGCCAGAATCACATTGCGTGCATCGGGATTCACATCCAGTGCGGCAATCGCTGTACCGAACGCCGCGTCATAGGTATCCGTGTCACAGTCCGGAAAATATCGGCGCACATCTGCCGGACGGAGAAACGGAAGCAGATACACATGTACCTCGCCCCATGCATCCGTGAATGTCACCCTGTGCACCTGTCCGTCATAGATGCCGCACAAATGAACGCCGGCGCCGGCAATCAGTCTGCCGCCGAAGGAAATCCGTTCCGGACTGTCGTGGTTGCCGGAAACCAGGAGAATCTGCGTCAGTGCGGCAGCTTCCGTCAGAAAGTCGTCCAAAAGGCGTACTGCATCTGCTGACGGAACGGTTTTGTCATAGATGTCTCCGGCAATCAGAAGCGCGTCGGGTGCTTCTGTGCGGATCAGCGACAGAAGCTGTGACAGGATCGTGCGCTGATCGTCCGCCAGCCCGTATTCACCGAGCCGTCGGCCTATGTGCAGATCCGATGTATGAATGAATTTCATAATTCTTTTCCTCCTGTGCTGCCGGGCTGTTGTACACTGTCGGCAAACGCGCGGGGACTTGTGCCGTATTCCGCCTTGAAAGCACGGTAAAAGCCGGCATAATCACGAAAGCCTGAGTGATAGCAGACCTCACCTGCCGGGATGCCGCGGGACAGCAGCTGACGTGCCAGCATCAGACGCCGGATGGTGATATAGCGATAGACCGATATTCCAACTTCACGGCTGAAGGCATGGGAAAGATGATATTTGCTTACATAAAAATAATCTGCAATGCTGTCAAGAGACAATTCCTCATGACAGTGCGCACCGATATAGGCAAGCACGCGGGAGATCAGAGCTGAATTTTCCGTTGTGCGGATGTCACTGTGATCACCGCTCTCGGAACCGCCGCCTGCCGCCGCGAGGTTGCCGGCAAGACGGTTGAGCTCAACCATGAATTGCAGAAAGATACCGTTGGCAAGCAGCGTCGCACCGACCGAATCGGAATAGCTTTCGCGAACCAGCTCTCCAAGCCGCGCAGAAACGGCGTGCTTCTGTGTATCGGAGGCTCGGATGTGCATTCTGTGACCGGGAACCGCCGTATCAAAACAGCGGCACAGATCAATTTCCTCATCCGACAGCATCGCAAGATATTCACGGTCAATCCAGAGGACAATCCGTTCATAGATATCCGTTTGCCCGGGAAGCGGGCGGTGCAGCTGCTGCGGGTGGATCAGAAGCAGATCTCCCGCTTCCAGCCGGCAGATTTCACCGTCCACCCAGTATTCCACCTCTCCGTCCAGAAGCAGATAGACTTCATAAAAATCATGGTGATGAACCTCCACCTCTCGTCCGCGCTGTTCTCTGTAATGAAAAATTTCATAGGTGGTGCCGTGCATCTGCCGGCGATCCGAATATGGCTGATGTTTCAAAACCCAATCCTCCTGTGTGTAATGTCTGTATCTATTATACAACAAGATTCGCAATATTTCAAGCAATTTGCGCAATAAACATTGCAACAATTTTCTGATATACTGTTGACAGCATCTATTTGCATATTCATTATTGTCAATTTTTCAGAAAAAGGAGATTATCCGTATGTCTGTCAATCAGCGCATTACTGAGATCGGCGTTGTTCCGGTCATCAAGCTGTCCAATCCCGAGCGCGACGCCGCTCCCCTCGCGCGTGCGCTCTGCGCCGGCGGTGTTCCGGTCGCCGAAGTTACCTTCCGTGCGGCAGGTGCCGATACCGCCATCCGTCTGATGCGTGAGGCATGTCCCGATATGCTCGTCGGCGCAGGCACCGTTCTGACCACCGAGCACATTGATCTGGCGATTGCCGCAGGTGCTTCCTTCATCGTCACCCCG
>SVRM01000096.1 GCA_015064785.1 Oscillospiraceae bacterium | reverse complement strand
TCTGCCGTTAGGGTTCCCGGAAGCCAGCCGCGTCATTCACGCCTTCGGCGCGCATAACGAGGCTGACTTCCGGGAGTACGGCTAATACGAGGGGGATGGACAGCCATGCCTGGCGGGCAGGCTTCGTTTGATTGGATGGTTTTTTACACAAAATTTTTGAGGAACCTTGCTGACGGAACAGGATTTCCCCTGTTCCGTTATTTTTTGTCTGCTGACATTGTTTTTTGCCGTATTCATTTACCACTCGTTATAACATAACAGTAAATCCAAAATGAAGGAGGACAATACTATGTCTATGTTCAATGATTATGACGATATGCTGACGATTGATGAGGCTTGCGAAGCCTTGAAGATCGGGCATAGGATTTGCAAATGTTTCATAATTGTTCTTGACAAAAGCAGCCGAGTCGTTGTATAATATAATTATCACATAAATCAGAGGAATCTGGCTGGTGGACAATGCCTGGGTTTAAAGGAGCGGAATATGGGAAAAATTGAAGGAATTCGGATTGAGAATTACGGTTCGTTGAAATCGGTTCGGATGGGCAAGCTGTTCGGTGATCGGGTCGCCGAGCCGCTTGGAAGCATGGTCACAGTGATTGGACCCAGCGGTTCCGGAAAAAGCACGCTGGCCGATGCGTTCGGATTTCTGGCCGACTGTCTGGAAAACGGCGTGGAAGCTGCTTGCGATATGCGCAATCGGGGCGGCTATCGCCAGCTGGTTTCGCAGAATACTACAGATCCCATCAGCTTTGAGGTATATTATCGGGAATCCAGCAATACCAGACCGATCACCTATCAGCTCACCATTGCAGAAGACGAAAGCGGACGCCCGTATGTTCAAAGCGAGCGCCTGCGTCAGCGTGCCGAGAAGTACGGACAGCCCAAATCGTTTCTGAATCTGCATGAGGGCATCGGATATGCGTTTGAAGGCGAGGAAGGCTGGGAAGATGATGCCGGTGAGATTACCGGCAGCGGAAAGCGTGTGGAAGTCAAACTTTCCGATAAAAGAAAGCTGGGTATTGCCACCTATGGTGCAATGGCGCAGTATAATCGAATCGTGAAGTTCATGAGCTTTCTGAAAAGCTGGTATCTGTGTTATTTCACACCGGATTCCGCAAGAATGGTTCAATATGCTGCACCGCAGCCGTATCTTGACCGGTTCGGCAGCAATCTGAACAACGTGGCACAGTACATGTACCGCGAGGATCGCACGGCGTTTGAAAAGGTTTTGCTGGAGATTCAATCCAAGCTGCCCGGTATCACAAAGATTGAGCCGAAGCTGATGGAGAATGGGCAGCTGGTACTCCGATTCTACGAAAAAGGCTTTGACCAGCCGTTCTATTCCTCCAGAATGTCGGACGGTACCTTGAAGCTGTTTGCATATTATCTGCTTCTGCACGAGAAAATGCCGAGACAGCTTGTGTTTATTGAGGAACCGGAGAATGGACTGTATCATCACTACCTGACCGATCTTGCGGGAGAGATGCGTTCAAATGTAAAAAATGGATATGCAAAGCAGCTTTTCATTACAACGCACAGCCCGTTTTTCGTGAATGCGCTGGCTCCGGATTCGGTTTGGGTACTGGAAAAGGATGAAAACGGGTTCTCCCAGATAAAGTGCGCCGCGGATTATAAGATGGTCAAAGAAATGACCGATGAGGAAGTGCTTCTCGGCGACCTCTGGTACAGCAAATACTTCGGCTGAGGAGGCGTGCGGAGATGTTCGTACAATTTCTGGTCGAGGATATTTCCGGCGGAAAGTTTCTCCAGGCGTTTATGGAAAACTACAACGCAGAAATGCCGGAAGTTCAGGTGGAGTATGATATTAAACCTTATCGGGGCATAGGAAACATCCCGAAAGGCGCGAATGCAAAAAACAATAAATCGGGACAGCTGTTAAGCGATCTTCCCAAAAGGCTGAGAGCATTTAACGCCGCTCTGATGAATCAGCCGGATGCCTGTGTCGTTGTTGTCCTAGATAATGACACAAGAGACACGGAAGAATTTTACCGTCAGCTGAATCAGCTTGCCGAGGATGCCCAGATTGTTCTGGATCGGGTTTTCTGCATTGCTGTGGAGGAGATGGAGGCATGGCTGCTGGGTGACAGGGACGCTATCATTGCCGCGTTTCCCGATGCAGCATCTCGAATATCCACAAAGCTGTTGAACTATCAGCAGGACAGTATCTGCGGAACATGGGAGATACTTGCGGAAGTGATTACAAAGGGCGGAATGACAGCGTTTCGGAAAAAGAATCCCACATCGCATGACATCGGCCTGACGAAGAGCGCGTGGGCGGAGAGGATTGGAAAGCATATAAGCATTCGCAAAAATAAATCGCCGAGCTTTCAGCAAATGGTGCGTGCCCTCGATGCGCGGCGGGAAGCATGCCTGTCTGCGGCAAAGGCGGAGCAGGAGAAGACTTTGGCTTCTTCGATGATGAAGTAAGAGAATACATGCTTTTGCGATTCAGAGGCGCATGACACGGCAGTTGAATCAAGAAAGTACAGAGCATTCGTGATAAACAGAGAGCAGGTCGCCGGTGACGGCGATCTGCTCTCGATTCTATTTAAATAATCCCCAGCGCGCTGAGATACGCCGAAAGCTGCTCATTGTGCGCGGCGCAGCGCTCGTAGTCGAGCGTCAGATACGCCATGAACAGCGCGTCGGTCATGGCGAACTGGCTGATGCGCGACGTAATCGACACAATCGAAGTGGTGCGCTCTGGTAAATGGACGTATCACGTTGCAGCAGAAACTGCTACTCTACAATCGCATCAATGGTTTTCTGAATGCCTGCTTCGATCGCCTCGCGGCTGGATTCGACGGTGGACATGAATCCCTCGCCGCCGTTTGCGCCGAGCTTGTTCAGCGTCGCCACAATGCCGCCCCATTTGTAGAAGCACATCGCATCAAAGCTGCGGGATTTCATGACAATATCCAGCATATCATACGACCGCTCATCGCGCATCAGCTTTACACCCAGTGTCGTTTCGTAGTACGCCGGCTTCACCGTCTCAGCGGATGCGGCGGCAAGAGCTTCCAACACAAAGGAAATGTCATCGAAATTTTTCGCTGTTTTCGGGATGCAGACACCGCTACCCCAGTTCACCTTGACCGTATGGCTATAGCTTTCCTGCTTTTCGTCATATTTCGGCATGGGCAGCACGCCGAAATCCATCTCTACCTCGCGCATCTGGAAGAGCCGCAGCACGCCGGATACATAGAACAGTGCACGCCCCTGCTGGAAACAGGGCAGCTGAATCGACGCAGTATGTGCCTCGGTATACTTGCTTGCAAACCGGTTGGAACAGAGGGATGTGTCCGTATCGGCAAAGAAGGAGCCGATTTTCTCAAATACATCCGCTGCGCGCGTTGTGCCGCCCAGCACCAATACAGGCGTACCCTCATTATCAAAATTGGTGTAGCGTTCGCCGAAGCCCTGGTAGAACATCTGCACGTCCTCGTTCTGCACCAGCAGACCGTACTGATCCATCTCGTCGATGACGGTATCGCCATTCAGGTCAGCCGCCACCTTCTTTGCCATGGAAAACATGGTGTCGCCCGTCCATTTGTTGTCATCAACCAACGCATAGGGGCTGTCCAGCTGATACTTTGCAAGCATGTCCTTGTTGAAGTACATCATCCACGTGCCCTGTCCGGACATGGGCGTCATGTCGCCGACCATGTAAGTCAGTCGATTCTTGATGGCAAGGTCCGTTTTCGCATTCTGATCCCACCAGGGCTGGTCAAAATCCAGATAAGACGACTGCGTGAGATCATAGAACATGCCCTGATCGCTGTAGCTGGAAAGGTTCTCCAGCGCCAGAATTCCAATGTCGGCAATATGCTCACCGGCGAGAACCGAGCTTTTCATTGTGCCTGCGGCCTTGGAATCGTTGGTAATCTCCAGCGTTAGGTTGAACTGTTCCTCCACCAGCCGGTTGCGTTTGCAGATTGCATCATTGAGCAGATCGCCGTTTTCTTCACCGCTTCCCATTTCGAGAAACGACTGTGTCCATGAAGCGGTCTGATCCCACGACAGCACTGTAAAGGTTGCGCCGTCAAAATCCCGTGCTTCCAGTGAATCATACCAATGTGTCTCAGTACGCGTAGTTTCAGCCGTCGTATCCGCAGTTGTCGTCACTGAACCCGCAGGTGCATCGCCGCATGCGCTGAGCAAACAGAGAAGTGCCGCGAGAGAAAAGGAATAAATGCGCGTTTTTTTCATTTTTTTGCCTCCATTACATCATTTGGCAGACAGCATGCCTGCCATTACCCTATTATAACACGCGCGGGCGATGGATGTAAATGTAAGAAAAGCTGACGAATATAATAAAACGCTGAAATTTACTGGATTTCTCCGCCTTTTTCCCGGAATGCGCGGGGCGTTGCACCGGTGCTCTCACGAAACATCTTGCAGAAGTAGGCATCATCGCCGAAACCGGTGCGCTCGGCGATCACGCTGATGGGCAGGTCGCTTTGCACAAGCAGCGATTTCGCACGGTCAATGCGCAGCGCGAGGATGTAATCCCGCGGCGACATGCCGAAATGATCACGGAAGAGCTTGCGGAAATGGGATGCGGACAATCCGCACAGTCCGGCGAGGGCGGCGATGTCGTAAGGCTGATCGAAAATCTCCCGGATGCGCTGGACGGCGGGCAGCAGACGACGCTCGTTGCCGGTGACATTTTTCATGATGGATGCACGCAGAGCCATGCACAGGATATTGTAAAGCTGTGCGCGCAGCTCCAATCGATAGCCGGTGGGCATGTAGAAATAGAGGTCGTTCAGCCTGCGGAAGCGCTCTTCCATCGCCAGCTTATCCTGCGGAACAATCCGCCGTCCCAAAAGGTTGGCGAACGCTGTTCCCTGATTTTCCGATTCGTCGATCTGGAAGTTTACAATAATATATTCCGGACGTTCGCTGCTGACAGAAGTGAGGCTGTAGCTGGAGCCCTTTTTCAGATACAGCAGCTCATCGCCTTCAATAACAAGGCTCTCTCCGGCATCGCGGTATCGTATGCGTCCTTTTTGCAGATAGATAAAGCCGTGGTATGGACGCATCTCGCGTTCGTGAGTCCAATCGGCGGTCAGCTGCTTGTCAATGATGTTCACAACTTCCGTGACGGTAAAATCAATCTCCGGTGAAATTGGCATAGTGCTCTCCTTTCATATGAAAGTTTCCTTTTATTATATCATGCCACAAACGATGCGGTTTGTCAAGTCCTTTGCGTGCAAAATAATCGTTTTGTTATATCAAAAAGCGTAGCGGCACTTTACAAATCTCCCACGGAAGGTTATAATAAAATTGCAAAATCAAAAGACAGGAGAGATTCCCATGAAAATTACATCCATTGAAACCATCCGCGTCACGATTCCTCTGGAGGCGCCCATCCTCTGGTCGCAGGGCTACCGCTCCGCTACCACACGCACGCTCATCAAAATCCACACCGACGAGGGGATTACCGGCATCGGCGAAACCCGTGGCGATGACGGGATTGAGGAGATGATCCAGTCCATCGCCGCAAAGCTGAAAGGAGAGGATCCCTTCCAGATCGAGCTTGTGCTGGAAAAATTCCACATGCTGGGATACTTCCACGGCTATTTCGGTCTGTCCGCCATTGCGGGCGTGGAGATTGCGCTGTGGGATATCGTGGGCAAGGCGACAAAGCAGCCGCTCTGCAATCTGCTGGGCGGACGCTACCGCGACCCGGTTCCGTTTTCGGGCTACATTTTCTATCGCTCCCGCACGGAAGACGGCAAGGGCGGCGAGCAGTCACCGGAGGAGATCGTCACGTTCTGCGAGCGCGCGGTTGCCGAGCATGGCTTCGACTGCTTAAAGCTCAAGGGCGGCGCATTCCCGCCGGAGCACGATATTGCGGTACTGTCCGCCATCCGCAAGCATTTCGGTGACAAATTCAAGCTGCGCATCGACCCCAACGGCTGCTGGTCGCCCCAGACGGCAATCAAGGTGGCGCAGAAGCTGGATGATATCGGGCTTGAATATCTGGAAGACCCGTGCTGGGGCATCGAAGGCATGTCCCGCCTTCGCAAGGACATTCACATCCCGATTGCGACCAACATGTGCGTCGTGGATTTCGACACGCTGCCCACCGGCATCCGCGAAAATGCGGTGGATATCATCCTCGCCGATGCGCACAAGTGGGGCGGCATCTGGGTAACAAAGAAGCTGGCGGCGGTCTGCGACGCGTTCCGCGTGGGCATGTCCATGCACAGCGGCGCGGAGCTGGGTGTCTCCACGGCCGTCAATCTTCACCTCGCCGCATCCACACCGCAGATCACCTATTCCATCGACGGCCATTATCACCACATTGTGGATGACATCATCGCCGGCGGCAAGCATCAGTATGAGAATGGAAAAATCAAAGTCCCGACCGGCTACGGTCTCGGCGTGGAGCTGGATGAGGACAAGGTGGCAAAATACCACGCGCTTTGGAAATCCGGCATCCAGGCCGCAGTAAACGGCTCCATGCCCGGCGGCGAAAAGCGTCACATGTCCCGCAGTCAGTATTGATATAAGGAGGAAATTACCATGGATATGCAGAATTACCGCGAAGCCTTTGCGTCCCTGCGCCCGCAGATTGACGCAGATACCGAAAAATACCGCAAGGCGGATACGATCATCCGCGTCGTTGACACAGACGGCAAGCCGGTTCCCGGCGCCGTGATCAGCGTCCGTCAGGATTCGCACGAATTCAACTTCGGCTGCAACTGCCTGAAGCTGGGTGAAATGGGGCTGGACAACGAGCGCTATGAGCAGGCGCTGGCAAAGCTCTTCAACCTTGTGACCACCACCTTCTGTCTGTCAGTCATCGAACCGACGCCCGGTGAATGGCGTTTTGCGGAAGGTTCAAGGGAAATCTTCCGCCGTCCGCCTCCCGACCGTGTGGTGAAATTTGCGCACAAATACGGGCTTCGCCTGAAGGGACAGCCGCTGCTTGCCGGTTCGTGGTTCCCGGAATGGGCAAAGAATTTCACAAATGATGAGGTGCGCGCGCTGTACAGCGATTATTTCAAGCGGGTTGCCGAGCGGTACGGGCATGTGTTCGATATCTTTGATCTGGTCAACGAGGCATTCTGCCACAAAAAATTCCCGCTTTACACCGAAGACTGCGAATATGTTGACTGGGCCTTCCGGGAGGCACAGGCGATGTTTCCTGCACATGTTGACCTTGAGCTGAACGAAGCGACTGCCATCAACTGCGGCGAACCGGCTGCGCGCTATTATAACCTCGCAAGCCGTCTCCTGCAGAAGAATCTCCGTCTGAATTCGATTGGCTTCCAGTATCACCTGTTCAATGAACACCAGAGCCGCGCTCACATCGCGGGCACAAAAATGCCGCTGGAGGAGATTTTCAATACCTACCACCGCTTCTCCGGACTGGATGTGCCGCTGTACATCAGCGAGGTCACGATTCCGTCGAAATATGCCGATCACAGCCGTGCCCAAGGCGAAGCAATTCAGGCGGAGATCGCCGAAACGCTGTACAGACTGTGGTTCAGCATCCCGAAGATGCGGGGCATCATCTACTGGAATCTGGCGGACGGCGTGCAGTGGAAAACCGAAGGCGACTGTCTCGGCTGCCTGTGCGATGAAAACCTCTACGAAAAGCCGTCCTATCAGGCGTTGTATCAGCTCATCCACCGTGAATGGAAGACCACTGCCGTGGTGGAATCGGACGTGGACGGCCAAGCATCGCTGCGCGGCTTCAAGGGCGGCTACACCGGAAAGGTTACGGTAAACGATGTGGAAACGCCCTTTGCATTTGACCTCTCCGACACCTCCGAGGCTGTGAAGGTGGTCGTATGAAGACCGCGCTTGTGACAGCAGGTACCTCCGGCACCGGCCGTGCAATCGCCGAGCGATTCGCAAAAGAGGGCATCGCTGTGGCGATTACTTCGCGCGATACTGACAAAGCGGCGATCGCGGCGGAGGAAATCGCGGCTGCATACGGTGTGATCTGCCGCGGTTATGCGCTGGATCAGTTTGAAGAAGCATCCATTCTCGCGCTCTATGACGAGCTGGAAGCGGACGGTATGCTGCCCGATGCCCTCGTGCTCAATGCAGCCGACCTTGGCATTGGCATGGACGCGCTGACCGTATCCGCGCAGGATTTCGCACGGGTGATTACCACGAACATTGTCGGCGAATTTCTGCTCATCCGCGAGGCGACGGTGCGGCATATGATCGGGCAGGGGAAGGGGGCGGCGGTGATGATTGGCTCCAACACGAGCCGTCGAGCCATCCGGAACCGCAGTGCCTACTGCGCATCGAAGGGCGGACTGGTATCGCTTGCCAAGGCGCTGGCGTTGGATTTCGGCGGCTATGGCATCCGCGTGAATGCAGTGCTGCCGGGATCGATCCACTCGGAACGCTGGGAGGCGCTTGACGAGGATACGCTTACCGCGAAGCGTGCACGCGTACCGATCGGGCGTGAGGCATATCCGGCGGATATCGCGGAGGCGGCATACTTCCTTGCGTCCGACGCGGCAGCCAGCATCAGCGGTACGGAGCTTGTGGTGGATGGCGGCGTGGACGCGCAGTTGTTCCCCGGCGTCTGAGTAGTGAAAAAATCAAGAATAAGCACGAAAATCTCCCTCCGCTGGCAGCGGAGGGAGATTTTCGCGCCTGTTTATCAAAAATTGGTTGGAGTTGGTTTTGACATGACATATCATGAGCGCCTTTGCCACGCCTTACAAAGGTGCATCCGTTTCTACTTAATTTATATATTCCGCCATTACAGGGCGATCCTTTCCTGCCGGTCTGCAACAAACGTAAGATACAATTCTTTTCCGGTCTCGCTGTTCAACTCCAAAAGCTCTGGTGCAGCAAACCGCACCCGCTCAAGAAGGGCATCAAATGACCCGGATTCCAGCACCAATCCCGGAATGTCGTCGCTGGTCGCAACCCACACGCCGGCTTCGGCATCCCAAAGCATATTGATTCTGTATTTCAAATCTTGTACCTCCCTCGGTTAATCGGTAATGAATAAGCAATTCATGGATGATCGGAGACACAATAACAAATGAAGATCACAAAAATAGAAATATCGGAATTCAAAGCACTGCGGAATGTGACATTGGAACCCGGCAATGTCAATCATAGTATATTAAATGTACCTCACAAATTTCCTTCTGAAAATTTCCAAATCATAGATTCACATGGAGAAACCAGTACATTCAAAGATTTATTATTAAAACGTCAATCTGGTTTCAAAGATTGTTTTCGTGTGGCTTGCTTTTCTGAAAGATTTGATGTTATGCCAATGTGGGCACTTTATGCTGCAGATCATACTGGATATGTGATCGAGTATGATCTTGAAAAAATGACTATCGAACAAAAGAATAACTTATATAAAGTCGCTTATCTATCCAAAAGTGATCTTAAGCATATTGATAACCATATACCACGTTTACCGATTTATAACCTTATACAAAAGGATTCCGAATGTTCATATGAACTGGAATGGCGAATGATAAAGATGAGAGGTTCCTTAGAAATGGAAGATTTATCTTTATAAATTTACAATTTCTCCTGTGAGGTTTGCGTTGTTCGAATATTCAGCATGCGCATCAACGTGATTGACCTTGACTTCTTCGAAAACCGTATTTTTCGTTCCATGTATGATGTAAGCAATATTTTTTTCAGGAAGCTGTCCAGACAGATACGGGCGCAGATCAAGGAACGAATTCCCCTCTCCGATACATGTGAGAGAAATGTCTGACAGTTTTACATTTTTAACATTCTGCGCGTTTCCGTAAACAATGATGCCGTTACCGACAGTTCCGCGCACACAGGAAATTTGCACATTGTCGATGCGGCTCTTCTCCTGCACAGCAGAAATGACAATACCGTCACCGTTTCCCCACCAGCAAAGACCACGAGGTTTTGTATGCAGTTCGATATCTGAAATCGCTATGTCACGGATGATGGTACCATCTCTCGTAAAGATACCGATTCCGCGGTTGGTGTCACGGATATGCAGACGCTCCATGCGGATTCTTTCGGCATTGTGGCCGATACGGACAGCAGCAGAATTGGACGATAGCTCACAGTCATACACGGTAATATCCCGGTTGCAGCCGTTAAAATCCGTAATGCAGGTAAGCGCTATGCAATCGTCGCCGCCGGAAATCGTGCATCCGCGAACAATACCTTTCTGACAGGCGGAGAAGTGAATACCATCGCTGTTGGGTATCATCGTATCATTCACAATCGTGAGATTTTCCGCGACGATAATCGACGAGCGGGAAAATGTGAGTGTCCAGCATGGTGAATGTTCGAACCTGAGTCCTTCAATGCGGATATTTCTGCAGGATTCAAAGAAGATCGGCTGGTTCAGACGCGTGGTGTTTTTCTGATACATTTCACCGGACACAGGTACACCGGTATGGTAATACCGCCATGCGCCAAGGTCAATGATCCCCTCTCCACGCAGGCTGATGTTATTTTCACCTATTGCCCAAAGCATGGAGGTCGTGTCTCCCATCTCGTTGTGCCGGAAACCGATAGGTGTGAAAGCCGAAATCTCTGCTGCACGCAGAACACAGCCCTTATCAAAAACGTATTCTGTATCTCCATAAAGCTGTATGGAACCGCACAGGAAGACACCTTCGGGAAAAATAACTGTTCCGCCGGCTCCTGCTGAAACTGCACGTCGGATGGCTTCAGTGGAATCGGAATTATCATTGGGGATGGCACCGAAGTCGAGAATGTTTACAGATTTTGTCATGTATTCCTCCGTGAGATTTTATTGTTATTATTATATCACACGCAAACGGCGAAAACAATATCTTATTCCGCCGACTTTTTATACAATTCCGCGTTGCTGATTGACGCGGCGGTGTTTGTATGATATAATGGTATCAGTGATTTTCCAGGATTGGAGGGATGATTTCGTGGAAGATATGTTTTTTGCCCCGTGGAAAAACGAAGAATCAGATATACAAATCCGGTATAGTTCGATTGATACCGAAAATCGACTTGTACGCTATTCGCTTCATTGGCATGCATATTTTGAGCTGGAATTTTTTATGGAAGGTACTGTCTCAAACGTTATCAACGGCCAAGAGTACATCATGCATGCCGGTTCACTGTCGCTTTTATCGCCAAACGATTTTCACAAATTGACGCAGAAGGAAGTACCGCTTCGTATCCGCAAGCTAACTTTCCTCTCATCGGCGCTATCCACACAGGCGATTCATGCTCTCGAGGAATTTGGTTATCCATTTATGGCACAACTGGACGAATCGGCTTCCTTTCAGTTGAATCTACTGTTCGGAGAGTTGGAAGCGGCATATCGCTGTCCGGATATTCATACTGGACGTGGACTTCTGCGTATCAGACTTTGTGCAGAACGAATCCTTCTCTTCATTTTTGAGCACGCCTCGCCGTCTGAGAAGATTTCTTCATCTATCCCGCCGAGCAGTCCTGTGCTTACGGCGATCCGCTATATTAACGATCATCTCGCGGAGCCTTTGAGTGTTTCGGCGCTTGCTGATATGGTGTACCTGTCCGCCGACCATTTCGCGCATCTGTTTAAGAAATGCACGTCCGTGACGATTACCGAATACATCATTGAACAACGCATGATGCGGTCGTATTATATGCTGATCGATACCGATACTTCGTGCACTGACATTGCTCGTGCGGTGGGGTATCGTTCTGCCGCACTCTTCTATCGCCACTTCCAGCGTCGTTTTGGTTTTACGCCGGGTGACATGAGAAAGCTGTCAAATGAGAAAATCCCCATGAGCGAAATGAAGCCAGTTTAAGCCCCCGCCACCCATCCCGGACAAAAACAGAGTTCGCGTCTTGTGTAGTTTCAACCACCCCCATCATCGTCCCCGCGGCGTATCCTCCCAGCCTTTTCCCACGGAATCCCGACACAAAATCGCCGCAGAATCGGGGCTTGACAAATGCATCTCAACATGGTATAATGTATATGGTCAACAAATGGTCAACAAATGGGTCAATAACTAGGTTAACAAGACTGCGTGGATACGTGTTGTAATCGTCGGTTGATACAAACATACAATTCGCAATTCGTGATAATTCATCATATTTTACATGAAATTGGTGCCGGGGCGTGGCTCAGCTTGGTAGAGCGCTTGGTTCGGGACCAAGAGGTCGGGTGTTCGAATCACCTCACTCCGACCAGAAAAATAACAGACGGCTTGCCGTCTGTCAGATTACTGACAAAGAGTCCAAGACGTAGGAATTGGGCTCTTTTGTCGTATTTACAAAACAAAAGAAATGTGGTATAATATAGGTGTAAAAAAGGATCATGGAGGAAACACCTATGTTTACGGAG
>SVRM01000095.1 GCA_015064785.1 Oscillospiraceae bacterium | reverse complement strand
GGCGGCTGTGTCTGGAACAAAGAGCTTTTCATCCGCTTCGGCAATGCCGTTGAGTTCTGGGAATCCGGCAATGACATTCTGATTGAGGACAACGACTTCTACGGTGTCTACGACTCCTGCGTGACCCATCAGGGCCCGGGCGAAAAAACCGTTCCCGCGCGCAATTTCATCTGCCGCCGCAACACCTTCAACACCTACGGCATGGCGGCGTTTGAGTACCGCGACAAGATGATGATTGACTCGGAGTTCACCGACAATCTCTGCATCAACGCCGGATGCGGCTTCCCGATTTACGGGGAGACACTGCCCCGTCGCTCCGAAATCTGGCCGCAGCCGATGGGACACCACATTTTCCTGTGGCGCATCAACGCGGCAACTGCTGGCGGTTCCCTTGTCATCGCGCGCAACACCTTTGAGTCCGCGCCCATCGGTGCTGCGATATACTCGATCATCTCCCCCGACGCAGAAGCACAGATGACGGTCTGCGACAACACCTACAACACCGACAACCCCGATCTGCTCTGTCATGCGGGCGGCATTTCCTACGACAATATGCACAAGTACACAATTGCAACCGGCTGGGACCTCGATGACGATCCAGACATGGCGCAAACGTGGATTGCGGGGACAAATTCGTAAGGCAGTGATTGCATACAGACTGTCTTTATAAGGATACTCTTTTCAATCATTTTCCGTTTGCGGCAAAATATCTTTGATTTTCATCTTGTTTTTCATTGATATTTTGCCGCAAATGTGATATAATAGTGGTATCACCCCCAAGGAGGAATTTTCATGGCTTATATATCCGTCAGTGATGCCGCAAAAAAGTGGAATATTTCGGAACGCAGTGTCCGCAATTACTGTGCCGATGGACGTGTTGGCGGCGCAATGCTCGTAGGAACAACATGGATGATCCCCGCGGATGCAGAAAAACCGAAGCGAAAAACACGCAGTGACGCCGAACCCCAAACCTTGCTTGGTATTCTGCGGCGAGAAAAAGCGGCTTCTCTGCCAGGAGGTATTTATCATAAGGTACAGATTGAGCTGACCTACAACTCCAATCACATAGAAGGCAGTCGCCTGACACATGACCAGACACGCTATATTTTTGAAACCAATACGATTGGTATGACAAACGAGCATATCAATGTCGACGATATCGTGGAGACAGCCAACCACTTCCGCTGTATTGATCTTGTCATTGACAACGCCGCCAAGCGACTGACCGAAGACTTCATCAAAGAATTGCACCGCACACTCAAAAACGGTACCTCCGACAGCCGACAGTCTTGGTTTGCCGTCGGTGATTACAAAAAGCTTCCCAACGAAGTGGGCGGCAGAGACACCACAAGCCCGGATGCGGTTGGCGCTGAAATGAAAGCGCTGCTGACACGCTATCATGAAAATAAGGAAAAGACCCTTGAGGATATCCTTGATTTCCATTATCGGTTTGAACGCATCCATCCTTTTCAGGACGGCAACGGACGTGTCGGCAGATTATTGCTTTTCAAAGAATGTCTGCGCAGCAATATCGTTCCGTTTATCATTGACGATGAACTGAAGATGTTCTACTATCGCGGTCTTTCCGAATGGACACGGGAACGTGGATATCTGACCGATACCTGCCTTGCGGCACAGGACAAATTCAAAAGATATCTTGATTATTTCAAAATCCCATATTAGTCAAAAAACAGAAGCATCCGGGCAAAATTCGTGCCTTGATGCTTCTGTTTCGATTTTCCGTTGATCCCGCGGGGCAACACGGGACTTTCATCCACACGGGATGATCATATATCAGATAATATAATCACTCACGCAGTCATACCAATGGACATATGTCTCACCGTTGACCATCAGCCGCTCGTTGTCGGGGAGCATTTCCGTCCACAGCTTTCCGTAGCGGGAAAACGCCCAATCGTTTTTGTTGAAGCGGCGCCAGAGAACGGTGCGGCCGTTTTGGTCGAGGTACTGCTCAATCGCAATTTTGTGATTGAAATGACCGATATCCATGACACAGACCGTATCGTACGTTTTGCCGTTGATGGTAACAAGATATCTTCCTACGATATCTACTGTTTCTTCTGTTCCCGATACCTTGATATCATTGCCCTCACGATGAATGGTATCATGCGGAACAATATCGATCGGACAACCGCAATTATCTTCACCAAATCCCCAATTGTTCATAAAAATGTCGCTGTCCAGAAATGTGAAGGTTTTGCGTACACCATGTTCAACATGACTTTCCGCAAGGTATCGGCAGTGCGTATCGGTCAGCTGGGCAACAAAATATCTTTCGGTCACATTCCGGGACTTGCAGTCATGCTGCTTGGCAACGATTTCAACGCCCTCAATACCGTGTATCTCTGCCTTTCCGCAAACAGCCGCCTCAGTATAGTCGTTCATCTTTCTTGAGGGAATATCATAACTTCCCCATGTGACCTTTTCATTCAATCTTGGGACAATGCAAAATCCCATAAGTTCTTCATATTTCACCGTAAATGGTGTCAAATCAGATGCTTCAATATGATATTGTGGCAAATACTCCGGTAATTTCGTCATGTTCGTTTCTCCTTTTTCATTTTTTCTGTACGGATACTGCTGTCTGAACTTTTCCTTTGCGTAATGCAGACGGCTTTTGACAGTGCCGACGGGGATACCGAGCTGTCCTGCGATGTCCTCCTGCGGCATATTTTTGAAATAATACAGATACAGAATCTGTTTTTCCTTGTCGCCGAGCGCATCCAGCGTCTCACGAACCGCATAGCGCTCCGTCACGCCGCATCTGCCGACGCACAAAGCGGATTCCGACAGCATATCAAGCGGAATCTCCATTGCGTGCGCTTTTTTGCGGTAATAATCCATGCATTTATGTCCGGCGATACCGATCAGCCATGCTTTGAATGCGGCGGGGTCTTTCAGCGTCGCAAATTTCTCGGCTGCTGTCAGACAGACCTCCTGCATGACATCCTCTGCATCGTGCGGATTGGATATTTTGTACCGGACATACCTTTGCAGCGGCAGAAAATGCGCCCGCAATAAGTCCTCAAATGTGCACAAACCGTCACCTCCCCGGATTATGATTTTGAAATCGATTTCATCTATATAGTCGTTGGAAAAGAGCAAAACGTTCAGATTTCCCGAAAACTTTTGAAAAAAATCGAGCAGGGATACCGCGTCCGGGCGATATCCCTGTAATGAGAATCCAATAAAAGATCAGTACCGATGGACAAACTCCGCAATATCGGCAATCACGTCTGCGCCGATATGCTGTTCCACGCTGTATTCCTTTTTGAGCTTGTCAATTGTGCCGTAGATTGACGGAACAAAGACGTGATTCAGCCCGTCATAGAGGCGGAATTCCACGTTATCGCGGTCGGCAAGCAGTTCCCGGTACAGCGCATAATCGCGCTCGGTGCTGACCTGTGCATCGCGGCTGCCCTGCATGATGAGCATCGGCTTTCTGCACGCATCGAGTGCTTCGGAAACCGGATGGTTTGCCAGCTCCCTGAAATAGTAAAGCGTGGTACCGCCGCCGAATTTCTTCTTCATGGCTTCTTCGTCGGTCATCGTGTCAAGGTCGTCAAACGGCGCAAGTATTTTGTCCATCTGCCGCCTGACAAAACCGCGCAGAAACGCGGGTGCTGTCTCCTGCTGTGCGGCGCACTGCTCGCGCAGTACCGTATCCAGCCGGCGCGGCGTGCCTGCCATGATGACAAGTCCGCGGAAATTACCGCCCGCCGCATCGATACGCGGTGCGAGCATCCCGCCCATACTGTGACCGACGATGAACACACGGTCCGCATCAATCCGAGCATCGGCACGCAGAAATTCTGCCGCCGCGACCGCATCGTCGACCGTTTCTTCCTTTACGGTCAGCGGCGTGTGCTTATCACGGATCATTTTGAAGCCGTGCGCATAAGAGCGTTTGTCGTACCGCAGAGACGCAATGCCGTGAGATGCCAGACCGTGTGCAAGGTCACGGAAGGGCGTTAATTTGAAAACCTTTTCGTCCATATTGGAGGAGCCGGAACCGTGCACAAACACGACAGCGGGGCATTTCGTCTCCGTGGAATCCGGCAGCGTCAGGCAGCCCTTCAGCGGATACGCAGGATCGGCTGAAAGTGTGATTTTTTCTTCTGTCATTGTTATCTACCTTTTGTTTTATTATACCGATAATTTTTCAAACGCCCGCACACCCCAGCCGCAGATCACGCGGTACACGATGACCGTACCGACGGCAAACACCGCCGTCCAGATCAGAAGCCATACAGAAACAGGCATCCATGTGCGCAGGAAATACACCGTCAGCGCGGGAATCCCGACAAGTGCAAGTCCGCCAAACATCGACAGCATGACTGCCGTTCCCTGTTTGATGACCTGCGCTTCGTTGGTCCAGGAAAGGTTGGGGAACCGCAGACCGAGCAGCAGTCCGATCCCGCCCATCACTGCGGAAAACAACTGCGGCAGAAGCACCAGTGCGGCAATGCCGGCAAGATAATCCAATGCGGTCAGCGTCACCTGCGGCAGAAGTGCGGCAAGTGTTGGGTCGAGCGACTGCACGATTGCCGCCGCATCAAAGCGTAAAAAGAACACAATGCCGACCGCCGAGAGCAGTGCTGTCGGAATTCCGCACCAGACAAGATGCAGCTTCCATTTTGCCAGCAGAATCTGTGCCGAGGAAACCGGCATGGAACGCAGCTGCCACAGCGTCTTTGCCTCCAGCGAAACGGACGGCGGTGTCAGTATGACCATTGCAAGCATCATTGCCGCCATGCCGCAGAAGATCGCCGGAATCAGATCCGCACCGAACATAACCAGCGACTGCGCCAGCAGATCGTACTTGACGAGGGCAATGACTGCACCGGCAACGAGAAATACCAATCCGATGCAGGCATTGAGCAGATAGATGGCAGACGACAGCAGATGGACCTGTTCGCGCATCAGAAGTGCCGATGCCGCACTGCGCACCGCACCGCGATGCCGCTGTGCATTGTAACGGATGCGAGCCGTACCGTGCGAGGCGGTGACGGTTTTCAGAAAGGTTGCCGAAAGCAGCAGGAACACCAGAAGAAACGGCACAGCAAACAGTACTGTAGAGCATAGAAACGCACCGGCGGAACCGTTTACCGCCGCATCGCCGATCCAGTACAGCGGTACCACCGCTCCGAGCAGCTCGGCGATCCGATCGCTTTCGTACATCAGCATTTCCATCATCCGCTGAGAACCCGTACCGACGAAATAATAATAGACACCGATGAACGCCAGTGACAAAAACACCGTCACGAAGGTTTTGCTGCGGATTCGGGCAGAGATCAGCGACAGCCCCCAGCCAAGCAGGCAGGACAGTGCCAGTACAAACAGCGCAAGAAGCAAAAACAGAAGCAGACTGCGCAAAAGAATCCCCAGAGAAAAGCCAAGAAACCAGAACCGGCATACCAGCGCCGGAACAAGCACAAACGAACCCCAAAGCAGATTCATCAGATAGAGCGAGGTCATACGCGCAGACAGCACGGTTGTCGGCGGAATCGGCATGGTCAGCAGAAGCGCATTGTCCTTTGCCTCAAAGAGCTGACTTTTGGCAAGGAACACCGTACCGATCAGCATGAACATCGAACACATCAGAAACGCCAGTGTCATATAAAGCCAATCCAAACCGAGTCCGTGAAACGGCTCTGCAATCACGCCGAACACCGTGCCGAACATGATCATAAATGACACCGCGACAATTCCCCAGAGAATCGCCATACCGATGCCGCTGAACCAGGACTTCTTTTTTGCCGCAGTCGCGTTCTTTCTGGTCATCCGGACGCCGATTGCCGCCAGCTGAATCCGAAGAAGTGTTATAAATTGCTTCATTTGGTCACCCACTCTCACTGCTCTGCTGTGTCAGCGGCAGATTCGTCCTGTGAAAGTTCAAGGAAGACCTCCTCCAGCGACCCGTCACCGCGGATTTCCTCCATCGTTCCCGACGCAATCAGAGCGCCTTTGCGGATGATGGCGACCTTGTCGCACAGCTTTTCCGCAACCTCCAATACGTGCGTTGAGAAGAAAATCGCGCCGCCGGCGTCACAGTGCTCACGCATGATCGTCTTCAGATGATGCGCGGCAATCGGGTCCAGCCCGACAAACGGTTCGTCCATCAGAATCAGTCGCGGCGCGTGAATCAGTGCGGCGATGATCGCCAGCTTTTGCTTCATGCCGTGCGAATAGGCAGAAATCGGCTGCGCAAGATCGTCGCGGATGGCAAACAGCGTAGAATACCGCTCAATGCGCTGTGCACGGTCCGCGGCAGAAACGCCGTAGATATCGGCAACGAAGTTCAGATATTTGATGCCCGACAGAAATTCGTACAGATCGGGATTGTCGGGAATGTACGCCAGTGCACGCTTGCACGCCATCGGATCGTCCTTGATACTGTGACCGTCGATGCGGATTTCCCCGTCGGAGAAGTCCAAAAGCCCGCACGCCGCCTTCAGCGTTGTCGTTTTACCGGCACCGTTATGACCGATAAAGCCGTAAATTTCGCCGGGCGCGATGTGCAGGGACAGATCCCGCACCGCCGCATGATCGCCGTAATATTTGGAAAAATGTTCAATTAGCAGCATATTCATATCCTCGCTTTCTGCCAGTTGATATCTTTTTGATATCATGTTGATTATACCACATTTGCCATTCTCTGTCAATAGTCAAAACAAACAAATTTGAGAAACAAACAACCGCATCCGGCCGAAGGCTCATCGCCCGGCAGATGCGGTTGTTTTCTGTGATATCAGGAAAGCGTCATCTTCTCCCAGTCCGAGGGAAAGCCCATGACGCGCAGCAGAGACGCTCCGCCGACGGTGGTACACTGTCTGTCAAAATGCCCGATGATATGGTCGATGGCCGCGATACAGCGTGCATAATCGTCCTCATCCAGAAGATACCGGAAGACAATCAGCAGTGCAAACAGGTCACAGCCGCAGTATGCTGTACGCTGCTGACAGCCGGGATGCGAGGTTGTGCGAACCGCCGGCATCAGCGGGATGGCATCGGGACTTCTGTATGCGTACAGACAGTCGTTGTGCGCACAGACATTGCGGAAATCCTGCATCAGATCGAGCATCCGGCACAGGGTTCCCTCACGCAGATCGGGAAACTGTGCGGCGACCTCCTCCCGGATATCCGGCTTACAGCACCGCAGAAACCGGAGCAGCGTTCCGATGGACAGCGTTTTGAACAGCACCCACAGCGGCACATTACCGTACCGTTCTCTGTGATGCCGGACATAGATCGCTTTATCCGCGCGGTTGGCAGCATAATTGAGCTCCCCGATCAGGCGGTTGATTTCCTTTGCGTCCGGTCCTTCGGTGTCGTAATTTTCCCGCGTCAGATAGGCCTGCTGTCCCGCGCCGTATCGCTCGGAAAAGGCATAGGACAACAGCGACCGCATGTGGATTTCAATGCGGAGAATATATTTGAAGCACAGCTGACGCAGATTCTCGTCACACTTATACAGCGCAAGCAGCTCCTCAAACCGGGTTCCCGGCAGATAGCTTCCCCGCCGATCCCGCTTGAAAATTGCTTTGTAGCCATTGACCAGCTCGTAATAGCCGATCTGCGCCAAGATGTCTTTGGCAAAAGCTTCATCGGACACAATCATCCCCTGCTGCTTGAGCTGGGAAATCTGATTGTCATAGGTGAGAAACTTTTTTTCCTTCGGTGTCATGGATTTACTTGAACAGCGGATAGGTTTCGCAGAGCTTTGCGACCTCAGCGCGGACATAGTCGCCGTTCGCTTCGATATCCTTTGCTGTCAGCGCCATCAGATGTGCGACATGGCGCATATCGTCTTCCTTCAGACCGCGGGTCGTGACTGCCGGTGTACCGACGCGGATACCGCTGGTCAGGGACGGCTTCTGCGGGTCGTTGGGGATGGCATTCTTGTTGACGGTGATGTGGACCTGGTCAAGGCGTGTTTCCATTTCCTTGCCGGTGATGTTCATCGGACGGAGATCGATCAGTGCGAGGTGATTGTCCGTACCGCCGGAAACGAGGTCAAAGCCTTCTTCCTTGAGCGCCTGCGCAAATGCCTTGGAATTGAGAACCACCTGATGCTGATATTCCTTGAATTCGGGCTTCAGTGCTTCACCGAAGCAGACCGCCTTTGCGGCGATGATGTGCAGCAGAGGACCGCCCTGAATGCCCGGGAAGATCGCCTTGTCGAGCTTCTTTGCGATTTCTTCATTATTGGAAAGAATCAGACCGCCTCTCGGACCGCGCAGGGTCTTATGCGTGGTGGTGGTGACAACATCTGCATAAGGCATGGGAGAGGGATGCTCGCCTGCCGCAACGAGACCTGCGATGTGCGCAATGTCAACCATGAGATACGCACCGACCTTGTCTGCAATTTCACGCAGACGCGGGAAGTCGATGACGCGCGGATATGCCGATGCACCGGCGACGATCAGCTTCGGCTGATGCTCGATGGCCAGTGCTTCGAGTGCATCGTAATCGATGTAGCCTTCTTCGTTCAGTCCGTAGGGGACAAAGTTATAGTATTTGCCGGAGAGGTTGACCGGGCTGCCGTGCGTCAGGTGACCGCCGCAGGCAAGGCTCATGCCAAGAACGGTATCGCCGGGCTGAAGCAGCGCGACATACGCCGCCGTATTTGCCTGCGAGCCGGAGTGCGGCTGAACATTGGCATACTGTGCACCGAACAGCTGCTTTGCACGCTCGATGGCGATGGTCTCCACAACGTCGACCTTCTCGCATCCACCGTAGTAACGCTTTCCGGGATAGCCTTCGGCATATTTGTTGGTCAGGATGGTACCTGCGGCCAGCAGAACCGCTTCGGAAACGACGTTTTCGCTGGCAATCAGCTCCAGACCGCCGCGCTGACGGTTGTATTCCGCCTCAACAGCAGCACCAATTTCGGCATCAAATGCAGCAAGCTCATGGATTTTGTCAAGAATCATGTTCATATCCTCCGTTTCAAAAATGGATGAATTTGCAAAATTTTTATATTATTATACCACAGTTTTTCTTCTGTTGCAATAGGTATTTGAAAATTCAGCTGCATCTTATCCGTATCTTATCTTCCATCGCGGATGTCAGAGGGAATTTTCACCAACTTTCTATCGGTTTCCGTCCGTTCTTTACAAAAAAATTGAGATTTTTGAAAAAAACAGAAAAACCCCTTGACCAAACAGCACTTGCGTAGTATAATCAATATGGCGGAAAATGTTGCTTATAAAAACAATACCGCCGCAAAACGATCCTGAAAAAAATTTTTGATAGATCATTCAGAAAGGAAGGTCATGCTTTATGATGAAACTCGGCATCATTTGCAGTCAGCCGACCAGGGAAAACACAGAGTACGTCAAAGGACTCGGTCTTTCCTGCGTCGAAATCTGCAACAACAACAATGAAGAGACTCTGCACTGTCATGAAAACATGGCGGAGTATATCGCCAATGTCCGTGAAGCGGGTCTGTTCTTCAGCTCTGTCGGCCGCTGGAATTCCAACATGAACGCAGGCGGTCATGTCAACGAAGAGGAATTTGCGATCGTATCCAAAACGCTGGAGGATGCCATTGCGGCAGGCGCTCCGACGTTTGTCTGCGGATGCAACTATGACGATTCCGTTTCTCTCTACCGCAACTACTCTGCGGCAATCGAAATTTTCGGTCGTCTTGCAGAACGCGCCAAGGGAACTGGTACCTCTGTTGCCATCTACAACTGCGACTGGAACAACTTCGTCAACAATATGGAAGCATGGAAAATTGTTCTCGGCGAGCTTCCGGATGTCAAGATCAAGTTTGACGCTTCCCACTCCTATCATGCAGGCCGTGATTATCTGCGCGAAATGTCCGACTGGGCAGACCGCTTCTCCCATGTACACGTCAAGGGTGCAGTCAAGACCGGCGGCAGATACGTCGACGATCCGCCCGCAGGTCTGGATGACCTGAAATGGGGCTCCATGTTTGCCGCACTTTATGCGCGCGGTTATGACGGATGCCTCTCCATCGAACCGCACTCCGCCGCATGGATGCCCAATATGGAACGCGGTCGTGCCGGTATCCGATACACCATCGATTTCATCAGAAAGCTGATGATGTAATGTCCCTCCGTATCAAATCATTCGTATACACGAATTTGATATAAAATTTTTAATAAGGATGTGAAAACATGATTTCCGCAATCGCCAATGCCGCTGTCAACAACGGATTTGTCGTCGCAATGGGTATCGGTACTGTGTTTGTCGGTCTGATCTCCATCATTCTGCTGATCAAGCTGATGTCCATGGTCACCGCACTGTTCACGGCAAATGCTCCCGCACAGGCAGCTCCCACCGCACCTGCCGCAGCACCTGCACCCGCCGCTCCCGCTGCAAGCACTGCCATCGAAAACCGCGCTGAAATCGTCGCCGCTGTCTGCGCTGCCGCAGCTGAAGAAATGGGCACCGATATCTCCGCACTCCGCGTCGTCTCCTTCAAGAAAATTTCCTGATCCCCACAAAACAAAATCATTCAAAAAAAGAGAGGAATTCCAAAATGAAAGCATATAAGGTAACCGTCAACGGTAATGTTTACGAAATCACCCTCGAGGTCATTGACAAGGCTGACATCAAGGCTGCTCCCGCTCCTGCTGCTGCACCCGCTGCCGCTCCGGCTCCTGCCGCTGCTCCCGCTGCCGCTCCGGCTCCTGCTGGCGCTACCACTGTCTCCGCTCCGATGCCCGGCAACATCCTCAAGGTCAATGTCGCCGCAGGTCAGGCAGTCAAGAAGGGCGATGTTCTGATGATTCTCGAAGCTATGAAGATGGAAAACGAAATCTGTGCTCCCTGCGACGGTACTGTCGCATCCGTCAACGTCAACTCCGGCGCAACTGTCGAATCCGGCGCAGTTCTCTGCTCCATCAACTAATTATTATAATCTTAACAGGAGGTCCCCTCCATGGACGCTTTACTGAACTTCGTTCAACAGACCGGCTTCTACCAGCTGTTTGCCAACTTCGGCGACAACTGGGGCAACCTGGTCATGATCCTTATTTCCCTTCTGCTCATGTACCTTGCAATTGTCAAGCAGTTTGAACCGCTTCTGCTGCTCGGCATCGCATTCGGTATGCTGCTCACCAACCTGCCCGGTGCCGATATGTACCATGCAGAGCTTTGGAACAACTTTATGGATGCCAATCACGCCGATTATCACAGCTACGGCAAAATTCTTGCCGACGGCGGTCTGCTTGACTATCTCTATATCGGTGTCAAGACGTGTATTTATCCGTGTCTGATCTTCATCGGCATCGGTGCAATGACCGACTTCGCTCCCCTGATTGCAAATCCCAAGTCCCTGCTGCTCGGTGCTGCCGCTCAGGTCGGTATCTTTGCAACCTTTATTGGCTGTATCGCCCTTGGCTTCCCGCAGGAAGCAGCTGCCTCCATCGGTATCATCGGCGGTGCAGACGGTCCTACAGCAATCTATACCACCTCGATTCTTTATCCCGGTCTGCTCGGTCCGATTGCCGTCGCGGCATATACCTACATGGCACTTGTTCCCGTCATTCAGCCTCCGATCATGAAGCTCCTCACCACCAAGGAAGAGCGCATGATCAAGATGACCACCCTGCGCACCGTTTCCAAGACCGAAAAGATTCTGTTCCCGATCGTTGTTACGATCTTCGTTTCCCTCCTCGTTCCGTCCGCAGCGCCGCTGATCGGCTGCCTGATGCTCGGTAACCTGTGGAAGGAATGCGGCGTCTGCGAACGTCTCTGCAAGACCGCACAGAACGAACTGATGAACATTGTCACCATTTTCCTCGGCATTTCTGTCGGTGCAACAACAGTTGCTTCCAACTTCCTGAACCTCGACACCATCAAGATCATTATCATGGGTGTCGTTGCATTCGGTCTCGGTTCTGCCGGCGGCGTTCTGCTCGCAAAGCTGATGAACCTCATCACCCCCAAGAACAAGGTCAACCCGCTCATCGGTTCCGCAGGTGTTTCCGCCGTTCCGATGGCAGCACGTGTTTCCCAGAAGGTCGGTCAGGAAGCGGATCCCTCCAACTTCCTGCTCATGCACGCAATGGGTCCGAACGTCGCAGGCGTTATCGGTTCCGCGATTGCGGCAGGTGTTCTGATTGCACTGTTTGGTTGATTCTGATGATTGTATGATTGGATTGGGGCAACGGGCGATTCATGAATCGCCCCTACAATCTCCCATGAATTATACTGTTTTTCACCCACATTTCCCTTTATTTCGCAAGAAAGGAACAAGCGTGAAAAATAAAATTTTCACGCGGGTTTGGTGGCTTTCGTTGTCTGACGACAACGATTTTTCCCGCGATTACATCGCGTTCAAAACCCAGCCCCAATTCCCCAAAGAAAGGAAAAAATAAATGGCTAACAAGCTTTTTATCACAGATACGATCCTCCGCGACGCGCATCAGTCCCAGGCTGCGACGCGTATGAGACTGGAGGATATGCTCCCCGCACTGCATGACCTCGACCAGGTCGGTTACTGGTCACTGGAATGCTGGGGCGGCGCAACGTTCGACTCCTGTATGCGTTTCCTGTCGGAAGACCCGTGGGAACGTCTGCGTGTTCTCAAGCAGAACATGCCCAACACGCCTCTGCAGATGCTCCTCCGCGGTCAGAACCTGCTCGGCTACAAGCACTACGCTGACGACGTTGTCGACGCATTTGTCAAGGCTGCTGTCAAGAACGGTATC
>SVRM01000003.1 GCA_015064785.1 Oscillospiraceae bacterium | reverse complement strand
GAACACAGAAGTTAAGCTCACCTGCGCCGAAGATACTTGGCTGGAAGCGGCCCGGGAAAATAGGTCGTCGCCAACATTTCTGCTTTGTTTGTTTTCTTTCTATATTCCTCCATAGCTCAGTCGGTAGAGCACCTGACTGTTAATCAGGGTGTCACTGGTTCAAGTCCAGTTGGGGGAGCCACTAAAAAGCCTTGTAAATCAAGGCTTTTTTTCTTTTCATAAAGAAAACAAAGTAAAATACGATTCTCGGAGCTGCAATTTCGGTTCGTATTGAGTGACAATGGAATCGATTTCCTGCATTGGAATTGATATCTATAACAAACTGTATAACAAAATTGGAGGAGGAAAAATGTTTATTATCAACGCAAGAGCGATATTGACAGACGAAAGTGTTGTCGAAATACCCGTGGAGCTTTCACAAAAAGACGATATTCTATGTGCTGTGCCGGTACATGATGGGATCGGACATATCAAATACATTGATCTTGGATATAATCTTGCAGATGCTCATGCAGGAATGCCCGGGTATTATGCGGTACCGCGGGGAAGTGGTTCTCCCGACGATCATATATGCTGTTTTACCGAGCGTGAGAACACGGAAATTTTGGCATCCGACTTTCAGATGCCGATGTTCGGATATACAAACGGAAATGATGGATGGTGTGCGATTGTCACCGGTTATACTTACGATTATCAGCTTATCATCGGTGTCAGGGATGGAAATTACTATATGTACCCGCGTTTTCCATTTGAGAATGGTAGGCCATGGGAGAATATCGCGGTGCAGTACCGACTGCTGCACGGAGCAGATGCCAGTTATTCCGGCATGGCGCGTGTATATAGACAGTATTTGCTTGACGAATGCGGCATAAAACCGCTGCGAGAGCGGCTAAACGAACAGCTTGCCTATGCGGCGGAGTCTCTCTATATACGTATTCGAATGGCATGGAAGCCTGTGCCGTCGCCTGTAGAGGAACAGACAGAGGATAATGAACCGCCGATTCATGTTGCAATCACCTTTGATGAGGTTGGTGCACTGCTTGACAAATGCAAGGATGCAGGCGTAAAAAAGGCAGAATTTTGTCTCGTGGGATGGAACAAATCCGGACATGACGGACGCTGGCCGCAGAGCTTTCCGGCAGAGCCGCTGCTCGGCGGTGAGGAGGCACTCCGCAGGCTGATTGAAAAAGCACAGGCGATGGGATATCAGATTACCTGTCACACAAATTCCACAGATGCCTATTCCATTGCCGATTGCTATCAGGATGACATTGTCCGGATCAACCGCGACGGCAGTGAGGCGCGGCATGGAATTTGTTGGGGCGGTGGTCTTCCTCGCTGGGTCTGTCCTGATAAAGCAGTGGGGATTGCACGGGAACAGCTGCCTAAGATTGCGAAGCTTGGTTTCCGCGGGCTTCATTATATTGATGTTATTTCTACGATCGCACTCCCGCAATGTTTTTCGCCGGAGCATCCTGTCTCCAGACGGAAAGCTCACGATGATTATGTCGAAATCGCACGTATGGCGCATGATCTGTTTGGCGGTTTTTCCTCAGAGGGCGGCTATGACCATACACTGCCGTATCTTGACTATGGTCTGTATGTTTCGTTT
Organism: Oscillospiraceae bacterium; assembly: GCA_015064785.1. Taxonomy (GTDB): domain Bacteria; phylum Bacillota; class Clostridia; order Oscillospirales; family CAG-272; genus RGIG3925. Next base: position 74,866 of record SVRM01000003.1, on the reverse strand, counting down.
TATGATACGGAGAATGAGAAACTGCCGCCGATGTTCACAAAGTCTGTCCCCTTGTGGCAGGTGGCACTTCACGGAATTATCCTGTCAAATCCTTATACGACCACGGTGAATGCGCCTGTCAAATCACGCCGTCACCAACTGGAAATGATAGAGCGCGGCGGACGTCCGACAGTATATCTCTTCTCAAAGTTCAAGTCTGACGGGAAAAGCTGGATGGGTAATGATGATATTACCTGTTCAAATCCAGCGGATACGGCAAAGACTGTGCAGATTCTTGCGGATTTGTACCGTGAATTTGAACCAATGGCGCGTCTTCAGACACTGTTTATCGAAAATCATGAGGAAATCCGTCCGGATGTCGTCTGTACAACTTATGAGGACGGCACGAAAATCACGGTTGATTTTGCAAATGGCAAGTATTGGTTTGATGATAGCAAATCATGTGAACATCAAACATCATAATACAAATACAGGTCTGGAATATTCACCGGATGATCCATTGACACTGATGCGTAAATGGAATATCGTATCCGAGGGAAATTTTTTATACAAATCTCTTGCAATTCACCCGAATTCATGATACAATAATGACAACTCGGGCAGATCGCTTTTCTGTCCCAATATCACAAACTGAAAGGAAAAAGATTATGGATAAGAAATTAAGAATCGGTATTATCGGCTGCGGCGGCATTGCACATGCACACATGAGAGCCTATCTCGAAATTCCCGAAGTGGAAATCGTCGGCGGTGCAGATATCGTTCCCGGCAAGGCAAGAAAGTTTCTTGATGAATTCGGTCTGACTGATGCAAAGGCATTTGACTGTGCGACTGATCTTCTCAAGTGCGAGCTGGATGCGGTTTCCGTCTGTACCTATAACTCCCAGCACGCGGTCTGTGCAGTGGAAGCACTGGAAGCAGGCTGCCACGTTCTGCTGGAAAAGCCCATGTGTCTGAACATGAAGGAAGCAGCTGAAATCTATGCCGCTGAAAAGAAGTCCGGCAAGATTCTGTCCATCGGTTTCCAGCCGCGTTACGGCGCGAACTTCCAGCAGGTTAAGGAAATCATTTCCTCCGGTACGCTTGGTGATGTCTACTATGTCCAGACCGGCGGCGGCAGAAGACGCGGTATCCCTGGCGGTACCTTCATCGAAAAGGAAACCGCAGGTGTCGGTGCGCTGGCTGATATCGGCTGCTATGCACTCGACTTTGCAATGAACTCCATCGGCTATCCGAAGCCTCTGACTGTTTCTGCTGTTGCATACGATCATTTCGGTAAGAACCCGAAGTACTACGGCGACGCAGAACGCTTCTCCGTTGACGACTTCTCCGCAGCATTCGTCCGTCTGGAAGGCGGCATCACGCTCGACTTCCGTATGAGCTGGGCAATGCATATGGATACCACCGGTGACTTCCTGTTCCTCGGTAAGGATGCAGGTCTGAAGGTCAAGCAGCCCAACCTCGAGCTGTGGGGCGGTGCTTGGGACGGTGCGGTCGGTCAGATTACGCTGTACCACGATATGTGCGGCAAGCCTACCTCCACCATCATCCCGACCGGCAACGACGTCAAGTCCAACCTGTTCTACTGCAAGGTCAAGGCGTTCACTGATGCTGTTATCAACGGCGGCACGGCTCCCATCCCGACTTCCCAGATCCTCTACAACCAGGCGATCATTGACGGTATCATCCGTTCTGTCGCTTGCGGTCACGAAGTTGAAACCGATCTCGCATTCCTCGACAAGTAAGATTTGTTTTGAAACCATGACATGGACAGTTTTCTGCCTGTGTCATGGTTTTTCTTCTATCCGTGGCTGTTCATGATCCCTCAAGAAATCAGGTGATGTATATGATGAATCGTTTATTGGATATATTCAAGGTTATCATTGTTTTTGTGATTCCTGGAATTTTGGCAAGTGGTTTGCTTATCGCATGTATTTATGCGTTGTTTTTCTATCAGGCGCCGATGGGATAACTCCGAACGATCGATCATGTCCGTGGTGCTTTGGTACTGCGGATATTTTTTCTTTGTTCATTGACAAGTATTTTGTGTTATGGTATAATACAAATAGAGAATATGAATGGTTGCGGAGGTGTACGCTATTTTGAAAAAGAATCATTGTGTGCTGTACACGGTCATTGCTGTCCTGTTGTGCTGTATGCTCATCGGATGCGACAGCGGCAATCAGATCATGGAGGATGTACCGATTCTGACCGATACCTGCGGGGAGGAGCGGCTGTATCAATCGCGGTTCGGCGGTACCCTGACACCGATTGATCTCGGTGTGGACAGCCACGTTGCAATGTTTACTTCGGCGGTATATCATACGCCGGACGGCATTTATCTGGCGCATTCCGTCGGAAACCGTCGCGTTGTCATACTGCTTTCCTCGGATGGAGGGGTGCAGCACACGTATACTGCGCCCATAATGGAGTTTGAGGTGTACCGTGTGATGCTTTTGTCGGACGAAACATGGGTGATGGTCAGGCAAGACTCTGTGGACGGTGCTGTGATGCTGTACCGCACGGATGAGGACGGAACGATCCTGTTTGAAGCCGCCATCGAGGGGCAGACCTGTTATACAACGACCTTCTGCGGCTATGATGATCGGTATATCTTATGCACTGCCGGCAATACATTGTATCTGCTTGATGAGAAACTTGGTTTGGTGCACAGAGAACCCATTCCGTCTGCCACTTCGCTGACAGCCATGTTTGATGGAGAGGGAAATCTGATTCTGTCTGCTGTCAGACCGCTTCAGGGCGGTTGGAGTGTGACCGATTATTATCGGCTTGACACAGAGACCTTTGTCTGTGAGCGCGACGATACATTGCAGCCGCCAGAACCGATCTATGCATCCGACTCTATGATTTCGGCGGGAGATGTCAATTATCATACACTTCCACAGGGAATCTGGGCTGTTCGTAACGGAGAATCGGAGCTTGTGATCGAATGGGATGCACTGTCTTTGACGGCACAGGATGTGTCACTTTGCGCCGTTCTGGATGAGGAAACCTTTGTTGTCCGCGTCACCGATTCTCTGATTGGAAAAAACGAATATGCCCTTTTGCGCCGACAAGAAAATCAGGACACCGGAAAAATCATCCTGAAACTCGGACTTGTGGATCAACCGGAAAATGAAGCTGTGACTCGTATGCTGTACGGTGCGGTCAATGCGTTCAACCGTCAAAGTGATACCTATCATGTGTCGGTCACGCATTACAGCAATTTTAGCTCCGAATTTTTCCCCGACGGAAACCGACAGCATTATGAAGCGGATATGCTGTCGGAGAATGCGCCCGATATTACCGTCTCGTTTGATAAGCAGAGAGAATGGATCGGAAATTTTGCACACAAGGGTGCGTATCTTGATCTTGCTCCGTATCTTGGGGAAAAATTGCTTCCTTGCGTCACCTTTGCCTGTTACGAGGACGATCAGTTATTCATCATGCCATGCATGATGACACTGTATCCGCTGGCTGTCAGAGAGGGGATATTCGATACCAATAAGCCGCTTTCTCTGGGGCAATTTTATGCGCTTGGAGAGGCATGTGGTGAGGGCGAATTGTTATTTTCCTCCCATGACACAGATCGTCTGTTTGATGCGGCGCTGTATTCGTTCATCGATCAGGAAAAGGGAACATGTTCGTTTGATTCCCCGGAATTTGCGCAGTTTATCCGTTTTCTGGAGCGTGCCGATGACATCGTGAGCTGGGAGGACGGCTATTTCTGCGAGGAACGTAATTATATCATGGGAGAGCGCTTTCCGGAGCAGCTGCGCGGCGGCAATATCCGTTTTGCCGAAGTACCGCTCGATTCCATGGCATCCATGGCAATGCTGAAACTGATATATGGTGAGGCATTTTCACTGGTTGGTTATCCCTCGGCCGGCGGTGAGAGCCGTGTATGGCTGGAGTCGGACATGGATCTTTCCGTCAATGCAAAATCACCGGTTCTGCGAGGCGCGGTAACATTTCTCGAATTTCTTCTGTCGGATGCTGTGCAGACCAGTGCTTTGTTGAATGAGCTTTCCTTCCCGGTAACACCAACTGCCATGGAGTCTGTTCTCTGTGATAGTTACCATTTCTTCTATGATACGATGATTCCGGTCGATGAAACCGTAAAGATCAATACCGGCTGGTTTGCCGGTTTGTCAGAAGCGGAACTCCCTGTGGGGACTACGGCAGAAGACATGGCGATGCCAGGAACGGTTCTTGTGACGCTGACGAACCATGAGATTGAAACACTGCGTATGTTGTTTTACGAAACACCGATGCAGTCCCGCACGGATACCGTTCTGATAGCCATCATGGAGGAAGAATTGTCATCCTATCGTGCAGGTGTGTATACCTTGGAACAAATGCAGAAAAACCTGCAAAGCCGTGTCGGCATCTATTTGCAGGAACAACAATAACAGGAGGGACACCATATGACCTATCAAATTTTCTCCGCAAACGAATGGATTTACCCCGATACCGAAATCAAAGAACAAAACAAAGCAATCCTGCATTCCGCGCGGAATATGGATACCTGCTTTCAGCTTCTGACCGATCATGTCACCGCCCTCGGTGACCGTGTGCGTTTGATCTCCGATCTGCCGACGGGGACCACGGTCCGGCTCGAGCAGCTTCTGCCGGCACATGTCGGCGAAAACAGCGCGGCGACTACGATGACCACAACCGACTACGAACGTGTGAAGCATTTTGTGACGCGGCGGGCACCGTTTGATGTTTATGAGGTCTGCCGTCCGCTGGACAAGTCCGACACACTGACCTGTGACGGCGGAAGAACGGCATTCTGGGTGCGCATCAATGTGACAGCCGACGCACCGGTCGGACTGCACGAGGGAACAATCACGCTGACCGTCGGCGCGGAAACCCAGACCGTTCCTGTTTCTCTGACCGTGTATCATACAACCGTTCCGTCCCTGCCGGATGCCAATTTCCATATGGTCAACTGGATTTATTATGATCGGCTGGCGGAGCAGAATCGTGTCGGGCAGTATTCCGAAGATTACGAAACCGTTCTGCGAGCGTATCTGGAAAACGAACTGGATATGCGAAACGACTATCTGATGATCCCCTCCGGCACGCCGGTGCGCGATGAGAGCGGACGTGTCGTTGACTTTGATTTTTCCGGTGCGGAATTTGTCGGACGCATTGCGCTGGACATGGGCTTCAAATACATCATGGGTGGTTTTGTCGCGCGGTTCAATGTCTGGGATGAGCCGGAGCAGTATCTGCTCTGGGACAGAGAGATCGGCGTGACCACGCAGGAGGGCTACCGTCAGCTCAAATGCTACTTCACCCGCGCATGGGAATCGGTGTGCCGCTGCGGCTGGAAGGAACACTACATGCAGTGCCTCGTCGATGAGCCGCAGTTTCCCAACAGCCTGTCCTACCGCGCGCTGTCCGGCATTGCCAGAAGCCGTATGCCCGGCGTGAAGATTCATGACCCGGTCGAAACAACGGAAATCGGCGGTGCCATCGATGTATGGGCAGTCAAGCAGGCGGTTTACGAAAAGTATCTCGATACCTACCGCGCTTTGCAGGAACAGGGTGAGGAGATCTGGCTTTACACCTGCGGCTTCCCGGCGGGAAAGACGATGAACCGCATACTTGACTTGCCGCTCACCGTTTCCAGACTGCCGATGTGGCTTTGCTATCTGTATGACGCAAAGGGATTTCTGCATTGGGGCTATCATCTGCACAATCCGGAGGGACCGCGCGAAACCTGCTACCGCATCGAAGGCGGTCGCGCCTATCCGCCCGGAAACTCGTTCTGCGTCTATAATGGCTATGATTTTAACCCCAATGATAAACGCCCTTATTATGCAGTAAGGGGACATCTCCAACGGCTGGGCGCATATGATTACGAGCTGTTCTATCTGCTTGGACAGCGTGACCGGAAGCTGGCGTGTGATATCATCCGCTCGGTATGCACGTCGTTTGATGATTATGATCCGACGGCGGAAGCGCTTGACTGTGCAAGAGTGCAGCTGCTGAAAGCGCTTGGATAAAAGATAAAACCTGCCATCGCCCTCCATGGTTTATGGAGTGGTGCGATGGCAGGTTGTTTTTTCAGATCCCGATCGGTTTGTCGGTATGCAGGGCTTCGCGGTAGGACGGAATGTCGGTCAACTCCGCGGCGGATGTAATGTACGACAGTACCTGATTGGTAAATGCCTCCGTGCCGATGGGTGTGTAATAGTGTACCGGATCGGAGTGCGCCGCATCGGGAAGGGACGCGGAAATGGTGTAGAGATCATTGACGGTAAAGCCGTATTTTGTCACGATTTCCACAGCGGCAGCGTTGTAGGCTTCAATTTCCTCGTTGTACCGCTTGAAGTCGGCACTCATTTTCTCGGACTGCACGGCGGTGGAGGTTGCAAAGATCACCTTTGTATCCGGAAACAGCTTCCCGATACGCGCACAGATGCGGTCGATGTAGTATTTATAGATGTCGATGGGCGTATGCACATCCTCGCTGAACAGCCGCAGACAGTCCCACAGCCCCGCATTCCAGTGCAGGACATCGACATGACCTCCGGGAACAAGATTCTTGTATTCATGCAGATACCGCAGGACATACGATGCAAAGCGTGTATTTTCCTCTGGAAAATAGACATTTGCGATGCCGTCGAGCGTTTTTTTGACGGCTTTGTCGTATCCGATGCGGATCGAATCACCGATTAACAGTATATTTTTCATAATGTGAAATCCTTTTTGATTCATTTTCTCTTATGCGCGGACAACAACCACCAGCCCGGTATCCCCCGGCAGTGTGACATCGAATCCGCCGTCGACCGCAGCCGCAGTACCGCCGTGGATGGTCAATACCTCGGAGAGGGTATAGCTGTTACAGGAGATGTGTGCCGAGCGTTCTTCGGGCGAGTAGTTCATGACCGCCAGAATCCGTTCATTGTCGGACTTAATGTGTTCAGTGACGCAGACATACGGAGAATCCGATTTCGCGGTTTTCTCGGAATTGCGCAGATCGCACGCCGCATAGAAGCGGTACAGATCGCGAGCACCCTCACCGGAAACCATACCCGCATGACAACCGGCATCCGATTCAATCGGGTATGCGCAGAAATACACTTTACCCTTGCCATACTCGTTGACCGTCAGCGCGGGATTGCCGTCGGCAGTGTAGGCAAGTACCTTTGCCGTTGTGACTTCATACTGATTTTTGATCTCACTCCACATATCGGCCGTTGTGCCGTCTGCAAAGGTCACGCGGTCGCCCTGTGTTCTCTGGCGGCGGGTCTTGACCTTGACGCCGGTATACGAGGAGAACGGCGACATCAGCGCATTGCCAAGGGAGACATACAAGGTCGCACCTGCTTCCACACGGCGGAGAATTTCAGAAAGCACGTGTCCTTCAATTGCCGCAAGACCGCAGAGGTTGGGAAGCATATAAACGGGCGACTGGGGAATTTCGTCCAGATGCCATGCATAGGTGATGTCAAGTCCTGCCTGCTTGCCGAGGATGAACGCGCCGTAGGCAGTTGCCCACAGGTCCTGTCCGGCGGTCAGAATACAGACGGCATCCTGTAAATACGTCGGGAGCGTGTTGCCCGCCTCGCCGTCAGCACCTGTAACACCTGCCGAGAAGCTGTCCGCAAAGTCAGCAAATTCCTTCATTGCGCCGACAACGGGCTTGGGAGAACCGTCGGTGTGGAACAGCCCCAGCTCGCGTTCGACCGCATCCCAGTCATACGGCGTGTGGGTCAGCAGCTCCTGCTCGTTTGCGCACCACCAGACAAAGCCGCGCAGGTCGTGTGCCCACGTTGAGAACAGGCACGCGCGGATGTAGTCTGCCGCAATGTCCTCATCGGCGATCATCGGACCGAGTGTTCCGGCTTCTTCAATGAAGCACGGCTTGCCGCCGAGGGATGCATACAGCACCGATTCCGCGGTGGAATGCAGAATCGACTTCATTTCGTTCAAGGGGTCGGTACCGCAGTGCGGCGTGAAAACGGGATAGGGATGCGTGCAGAGGATGTCGAGGATTTCGCCCTGATCCTCCGGCGACCATGTGGCAGTCGGGGAAAGTCCGTGCATACCCGACACGACGGGATGTTCTTTGTCCTCGGCGCGGATGGTATTGGTGATCGTCGATGCCCACAGGTAAGCTGCATCGTGGGAGATACCCTGCATACAGTTGCACTCGTTGCCAAGGTCCCATGCGGCAATCGCGGGATGATCCTTGAAGCGGCGCACCATATAGCGCACGAACCGGATCTGCCAGCGGATGACGAGCGGGTCGGTGAGCAGTCCTTTTCCCTGGAATGCTTCCGGCATATGCATACGACCGCTCATCCAGCCGGTGACAAGTCCGACGATCAGCTTGATGCCGTGTTTCTCTGCCAGATCACAGAACTGGGCAAACCTATCTGCCATGACGATATCGACACCGGCGCGTCCTGCTTCGGTAAACGGCAGCGGGTCTTCACGAAGACGGATTTCGCGCTCATGCGAGCCGCCGCCGTAGTGGATGCGGAGCGGCTGGAAGTCGCGCCAGTTCGGGAACATACGCATAACGCGGACGTTGTGCTCCGCAAGTCTTGCCATATCCTCGTCGACCACGTCGGGACGCCAGTCGATCCACATATTCGTACCTGCGTGCGATGCCCAATAGTTGCAGCCGGTAAAGTATTTGCCGGAGGTGAAAAGGGTGTCGTTTGGTTTCATTGAAGTGTCTCCTATCATGATAAATTGTCGGTGGAATCGGTTCCGATGACGACGGCAGTCTGCCAATGCTCCCGCGCGCGGACCATATCATCTTCGTCGTAGATGCCGTGTAAGAACATGTCACCCAAAAAGCCGTAATCGGCAAGCAGCTTTGCAGTATATGCAAAATCGATGATGCCGCGTCCCGTACCGCAGAAGGCAATGCCGTCGCCCTCGCAGATATCTTTGCCGTGCGCAAGGACGATATCCTGTCCGTACAGCGCAAAGGCGTGGTCGAGGGTCGCGCGGACATTTTTGGGATGCGCCGTTCCTGCGTGGAACAGATTTGCGCAGTCGAGGATCATTTTGAGGTTCGGGGAGCCGATGGTGTCCATCAGCCGCCGTGCGCGTTCCGGTGTGGAGATGATGTTGGATGCCTCCGATTCGACGGCAAGTACGATGCCATACTGCTCGGCGATTCTGGTACAGTTGGAAACGGCGTCGAGCATGTCCTCCCACGCTGCATCGGTATCATTGTCCGGATGCGGTGCCCACAGATTGTCCGGGTTGCGGGTGCCGGAACAAAGCGAAATGTATGCAGCCCCAAGCTGTTTGGACGCGCGGCACAGCACATGGAAGCGGCGGATGCCTTCCTCCCTGATATCTTTGTCCGGGTGTGCCATGTTGAAGGTACCGTTGATGACCTTCACCGGAATACCGTAGTTCCGTGCGTTTTCCTGTACCGCACGGATGGCGGCATCGGGAATCTCCGCCGGAATCTCAATCTGTCCGGTCGGTGTGAATGCCGATTCCGCAATGGAAGAAAACGCAAACTGTACGGCTGCAAATCCGCGTGCCTTCATCTTTTCAAACAGGACAGCCGCGGAATACGGCGCGTGTGCGGCGGACTCAAAGTCGGTGGAACAGACACCGCAGAGACAGGATAATTGCATGGAACAGAGCCTCGCTTTCTTGTTGGTTTCTGGTTGCAGTATATCATATACGGCGTAAAATGTCAAGTATTTTTCCGTTCGCGCGGAAAGAATCTGTCGGAGCAAAAAAACAGCACGCGTGATGCGTGCCGTCCTTTGGTGGAAATGAAGGGGCTCGAACCCTTGACCTCACGGATGTGAACCGTGCGCTCTGACCAACTGAGCTACACTTCCGAATCTTTGATTGCGGTATTATTATACCGCAATCGGCAATGTTTGTCAAGTGGTAATTCGGAATTCTGTGTGATATCCGGCTCTGAAAATTCGGAATTCTTTGACCGGATTTGCGAATTTCTGTGAACAATGCAACTTTACTTTTATGAAAATGTGAATTTTGAGGGATTTTGTTGACTTGTTCATCGGATTTGTTTATACTGAAATCAGAGATGACGGACATGCCTTGAATAAGTGACATGGATTTTGTTCATACTGATATCAGGAAAGCGGGGTGTATGCATGATGAAATATCATACGGTTCTGGCGGTGCTGATTGTAATTGCGCTGGTGATTGTTGTCGGCTCCGGGTTTGATGCACGGGAGGATGTTTTTCTCGGCAGCTTCCGGGAAAGCGGAAACGGTGAGGCTGTGACCGTGGAGGTCGGTGTGGCGAGCTCGATGGGCTATGTCCGTTCTGCAAGCGAAAAGCAGGAGGGGGATGGACTGTATGTCAAATTCTATTCTGCGTTCGGTGGACATAACGGAACACTCGGCGCACGCGACAGCTTTGAGCTGTCAACACCTGCGGACTGCCGCGAGATTTATTTCTACTGTGAAAATGGCCATGAAGACGGCTACAATCTGGTTCTGCGCCGCGAGGATGCATCCTCCGACTGGGAACGTGTGGAACCGTGATGGGGAGTGATATAACGCCATGCTTGTAAACGAATCCTATGTATTATGCTTGTTTAACATCGCTGTTAAACAGGAAAATAATTCTTCATACTTTATGTCCAATTCCGGAACAGAATTCGATCTGCGCAGTTGTTTTATTGCGTTGTGCAATCTTCCTGCAAAAAATTCGATGTGATTGATTTGTGCGTCAATATATTCATTGGAATGTATATCCGTACCGATTGAGGGCAGATATTCGGGAAAATAAGTACAGAGCAATACTTTTCGCAGGTAATCCTTTGACAAAGTCAGATTCTTTTGATAATCTGCTGAATCAAACGGAGTTTCCCAATAGTACAATGCCATCCTGTAATTGGCAAAACTGCGTAGTTCGTCGTCACGTGAAATGTCTAAAATACGGGAGGTACATTCGAATATTTTCTCGTTGATTTCACGATGATGTTTGTTGTTCTCAATATTGTCATGTAAATTTATGAGAAGCAAAAGTTGGATTTTCATTACTCTATCATCGTACAATACGTCACTTGCTTCCCTTAAAAAGTTTTCGTACTTTTCATTGAGAACCGCAAAAGAATCGTATGTTTTATCAGCGTATTTTTCTATAAGGTAGTTAATACAGCGATCTTTTGAAGTGTTATCAAGACCGCAAAGAACATCAAGCGAAACCTGAAAGATGGAGCTTATTTTGGCAAGCATAGCAACATCGGGAGCCGCACTGTTGTTTTCATATCGAGAAACCATTTGCGGTGAAACAAATAAACGGTCGGCGAGTTCGCTTTGCGTCATTCCTCGTTCTTGTCTGAGTTGTTTTATGTTTTTGCCGATTGTTTGATAAATCATATCGCACCTCCTCTGTTGTGGTATTATTCTACCATACTATTATTTCTTTGTCCATATACCATAGAGAGAGTGGATGTACATGACGATTGAAAAAATTTTTTCGCAGGTTCAAATCTGTCTGCAAACCCCAAATGCATCTGCAAAATTTCGAAAACATTTGACCTGAAAGATTTCGTGAAATATTCGGCTTGCTCCGAATGTGAAATAATGTGCTTACGCACATTGTGAAATATGGCTCCCGCCGGTCACCATATGAACTGAAATTTGCCCACATTCGCGTCAGCGAATATTGCACATTTGCGGAGCAAATATTTCACAGCGAAGCGATTTCACTTGCCCGAAGGGCAAATTTTGTTGAAAAGGGGCTGGGGTAGCGGGACTCGAAGACCTGCCGCGGAACCGCTTCGGTTCCGCAAAAGAATTTCCTGTGGAAATTCTTTCTGTCGTAGGTAGTATAGTCCCACCACTCCAAAGATAAAAGAAGGAACCGCCTGCGGCGATTCCTTCTTTTATGGCTGGGGTAGCGGGACTCGAACCTGCGAATACAAGAGTCAAAGTCTTGTGCCTTAACCGACTTGGCGATACCCCAATAGGAAACTGTTCCATTATTATACCATATTCCAAAAGAAATTACAAGAGAAAAATGAAAATTTCTGCCCGGAAAATGAAAAACAGGAACAACTTCCATGGGGAGATCCTATGTCAATGAACCGAAATGGCGGATAATCACAGCTGCTTCGGCATCGGCAAGCGCATCAAGACAGGCATCGGTGGTTAAAAATGTCGCGTCGTCGATGTTGGTGTGGAAGCCGTGTTCGATCAGAAAGGCCTGACGGCAGCCGCTTTTGGCAGCCGCACGGATGACGCCGTAGTAATCATCTTCCGGAACTCCGGGATATTCACGGATCATAATGCCGCGGTTGTCACTCTGCATGACCTCGGCGGCGATGGCATTGAGTTCTGCGGCAAACGGCGCGTTTTCCTCTCTTGCGGTCAGCGAATAGAACGTCATGACACCACGCACCAGCGGATAACGCTCCGGCGGGGTTGATGATCCCGGCGCGTTGGAATGCAGGGACAGAAACAGAATGGCGTTGTTTTTGCCTGCCAGCGCACCGCGTTCGGAAAGCTGGGGATCGTCGTCAATGTCCGGACGCGTGAGAAGTACGGTAAAGCCGGCGGCTTTGAGACGGGATGCCAGCTTTCCGGCGTAAATGAAATTCTGTGTACCTTCGTATTTACCTTCGATGGTCGGGTACGGATTGCCGTATCTTCCGTGTCCGGCATCCAGAACGATGCATTTGCTCATGGGTTTTCCTCCTTTGTCGGTATGACAATCTGGTCTGACATTTTTATTATAAAGAGAATTTCCGGAAAAGTCAACATGTTTACAGGAAATTCAAAAAATTGTCACGAAGTATCGCTGATTCGCTCATAATTTTTGCGTATAATAATAGTGAGAAATGCAGGAGAGGGGGATTGCGGAATGCACGATTATCAAGAAGAAACCAATCAGATATCCTCGGCGGTGTATGTGCTGTGCTGTGTTCTGATCGGCGCTGTTTTTCTGTTTTTCCCGGGACTGGTGGTCGGCGCACTGTCGCTGATTTTGGGTCTGCTGTGCATTGCATACGGCATATGGAAGCTGGTGACAGCACTGCGGACGGCACAGTTTTTCCGGATCGGTGCGATTCTGTTCGGCACCGCAGCAATTCTGATCGGCTGTTATATTCTCTTTCAGCCGGAAAACATTTTTTCCCTTCTGCCGATGGCTGTCGGTGTCTTTTTCCTGATGGACGGCGTGGACCGCATCCGCTGTGCTGCGGCGATGCACCGGACGGTGCGGAATACAGCGGCAAACAAGCGGCAGGCGGCATCTGCCGGCAGACAGAAGCGGATGTTTTATTCTGCCTGCATCATCGGCGCGGTGACGGTACTCGGCGGAATTCTGATGCTGCTGCATCCGTTTGATGCGCTGGAGCTGACACTGCGTGTGGGCGGATTTCTGATCCTGTGCAACGGGATTGGCGCGTTCTGGACATCGCACGCACTCCATGTTACCCTCCACAGATTCGGAAACGACGCACCGAAGCGTGCCAACGACGGTACCTACGAAACAGAATTCCGCGATATTACAGAGTGAACTACAGAAAAACCGACCGATCGGTTTGTCTCGTGAGGAGACGCCGTCGGTCGGGCTTTTTTATTTCTGATCGGAGATCACCGTACACAAAAGCCGATCTTTGGCAAAGCGGAACAGCTCCTCTGCCGCTTCTGCTGTATAGGCATCGGCGATGATGCGGAAATTGTGGTCCCGTGTGGCGACGATGCGGACGGTGCCGCTGTTCCGCCGGTACAGAACGCCCTCCACCGCAGGATGAAACGCCTCATCCGCCGTGCTTCGGGTCAGTGCCGACAGCGGTGCGGACAGGGTCAGCGGATGTGCAGGATCGGTATGCGATACCGCAAAGCCGTGGCGGCGGCAGGTCGTCGGCTGTTCTGCGCCGGATGACACGGTACGCAGAAGATTTCCGATGGACTGCGCGTGTGACGAACACAAAAGGGCGATATCCCGTGCCAGAAGAACCGCATCTTCGGCTTCTGCCGCGGCATACTGCCGGGCAAGAACGGCAGGATCATCTGCGGCGGCATGATCGGAGATTGCCGGTGTGTTGGAATACCGGTAATCGGACAGAAGATGCTCCGGTGCGCAGACGGGAACGGACAGCGGTGCCGTCCTGTCGGGATCCGGTGTGCGTGGTGTTGGAAAGAAATGCGCGGTACTGCGTGCAGAACGGCTGTATGCAGCGAGCAGAGACAGCAGTGTCCAGTGGGAATAGGAGGCGGCCGGGGACTTTTGCAGATCGGTGACTTGAAGCGGGCAGAGAATGTCACCGCTGTCCTCCGATGGTGCCTGTACGGAAAAATGCAGCGGTGCGGCGGCGCGTTCTATACCGCCCATGCTGCACAGCAGGCGCGAAAGCAGGCGGTCCTGCGGGGTTGTGCCGCAGGAGAACAGGAACGGACTGCCGTCGAATGCATACAGTCTGTCCGATACATACCGGGCAAGGTATGCCGACAGCAGATCCTCCGCTGAAAGCCGCAGAATCGGCTGAACCCCGGCGGAAACAGAAGGAGATGCCGCGTATTGCGGACGGCGGACCCAGGACAGTGCATCGGAAAAGCAGGTGTCGAGCAGCCGCTCGATGCGCCGTGTCGGGTGCAGTCCCGCATTGTCAAAGACCGCCGCACACGGAATGCCGCCGCGCCGCAGCAGTACCACACGGAAGACGCCTCCAGGATACTCCGCATGGCTGAACGGGATCGGCAGGGAGGGCATCCGTGCAGCTGACAGCGGCAGTACCCCGTCTGCACCGCATACCGGAACGGCATCCGGCGTGCCGCGGACAGTGCAGGCAAGTGTTTCGCCGATCAGCCCTTCGATACAGCCAAGGGCTGGGGTGTCCTCGGCACGGCAGAGAAACAGCACACAGTGTTCTTTTTGCGCAAAGGCGGCAAGGGCACGCGCAAAGCAGACCGCAGTTTCCGGTTCCGGATGACAGCTGACTGACAGCGCATAGCCGACATCGGACAGGTAGGGCGACAGTGCCGCGCCGCCGTCAAACGCATCACTTGCAGCATGGATGCCGCCGCGCGTTCCGCCGGATGTCAGCGGGTCTTCCGTCAGATGCGTTCCCGGCTCCAATCTGCTTCCGCGCGGCAGGCGCTGATGGTCACCGATGATGCAGCCGCGGCCGATGACACATCCGGCATCGATGATTGTGCCGTCGCCGACACGGACGCCTTCGCACAGAATGGAACCGGTCACAGATGCACCTGCACCGATGATGACGCGGTCAAACAGGATACTGCCGCGCACCGATGCCGTTGCCGGAACAAAGCAAGCCTGTCCGACGGAGGAGTCCGTGATATGCGGTGGGTACACGGTCCGCATC
Organism: Oscillospiraceae bacterium; assembly: GCA_015064785.1. Classification (GTDB taxonomy): domain Bacteria; phylum Bacillota; class Clostridia; order Oscillospirales; family CAG-272; genus RGIG3925. Next base: position 59,556 of record SVRM01000003.1, on the reverse strand, counting down.
CGCGGTGTTGCGGTGTTTGGAATTTTGCCTGCACTGATGTCGAGTGAGCAGGCAAGATAAGCTGCAAAGGAACCGACATCGCACCAATAATCGTCGCTTTCAAAGGCATACAATGCCAGTCCTCCGCGCAGGGCCTCGGGGAAGACATCCTGTCCGAAATCCGGTGTGCCGTCTGCTGGAATCTGCGCAAGAAAGCTGCGCCGCAGGCAGTAAATGCCCGTGTTGACGGTGTCGGACAGCGTTTCTGCGGCACACGGTTTTTCTGAAAAGCCGGTAATGCGGCCGTGCGTGTCGGTACTGACAATACCGAACGCACCGGGGTCGGGAACATGTACGCACAGCAGGGAGGCGTCGGCGTTTCTGTCCCGATGAAATGCGGCAAAGGCGGCAAGATCGCAGGTGAAGACTGCGTCGCCGCTGATGATCAGTGCATCGGTATCCGCATCATCGGCATAGCGGTCCCATGCGTCACGCACACCGCCGGCAGTTCCGCGCGGAGCGGTATCTTCACGGGAATAGTACAGGCGGATACCGGCGTAGCTGTCGCCGAGCAGTCCGATGATGTCGTCAGCACGGTATCGAACGGTAACCACGGCACGATTGGTACCGAGCGCGGAGAGTGTGTCGAGGATCCGGCAGATGGCAGGTGTGCCGTCGACCGGAATCAGCGGTTTGGGAAGATCGGATGTGATCGGACGCAGACGGGTTCCCTCGCCGCCTGCGAGCAGAATGGGAAGTGTGGTGTTGCTGAGTTTCGAAACCGACATGACAGAGATTCCTTTCCTTATATTCAGGGAAAAATTCAAAAGAAAAACAAATTTTTTGCAAAATCGTATGGACAAGTTCTGCGGAATATGATATACTAACTTTATCATGATTACGATTGCTGTTTCCGCAAAAGCGGAACATGGGGATTGGAGGATTATCATGCAAATGCAGTTTGACCTTGCAGCGCTGAAGATGGAAATGCAGGCACCGGCAGTCGGCAGATATGCTGCGCAGGTTTACCGTGCGGAGGGATATTCTGCCCATGCGGAGGATGAAAATGTCATCGCCCGTGCTTATGCCATCCGGTCGCTGTTTGTGTCCCACAGAAAGCATCTTTACGATAACGACCGGTTTGCCGGTTCTCAGCGCGGCATGTATGCCGAGGTGTCGGCAGAAGCTGCGGAGGCGGCACGTGCCATTTGTGCGCCGTATCCGGAAAGAGGCTTTCATACCAATTCTGACCATTATGGCGCAAATTATTCACATTTTCTGACGCGCGGTATCGGCGGAACCTTGGAGGACATCGATGCGTCCCTTGTCCGTTATGCCGATGATGCGGAAAAGACATCCTTTCTGCGCGCGGCGCGGATTGCCATGGAGGGCTTTGCTGAAATGATTCTCGGTTATGCCGGGGAAGCGGAAAAGAAAGCACTTGCCGCAGACGGGGATGACAAGCTCCGGTTTGCCGGCATTGCCGCACGGTGCCGCAGGATTGCGCACGATGTGCCGCAGTCCTTTGCGGATGCGCTGCAGCTGGTGTGGTTTACCTACATTGCGTTTGCCTATGAGGGCAGATATGCCATGGCGTTCGGACGGCTTGATCAGTATCTGTATCCGTTCTTTGCGCGCGACATTGCGTCCGGTGTTCTGACCGAGGAAGAAGCAACCGACGATCTGGCATCGGTTTTCATCAAGATCGGTGAGCGCAGATCGCTTGGCGGCGGTGACGATGTCTCCAACATTGCCATCGGCGGTGTCAAACCGGAAGACGGATCGGATGCGACCAATGCGCTGTCGTTCTGTATTCTCCGCGCGGTCAGACGGTGCTTCATTCCCGGCCCGAATCTGTCGGCGAGAATTCATAAAGATACGCCGAAGGAGTTTCTCGATGCGTGTCTGGAGGTCATCGGCACGGGACTCGGCTATCCTGCGCTGATGAACGACGACGTCAACATCCCGGCACTTCACCGTATGGGATATTCCATTGAGGACTGCCGCGACTACTGTATGGTCGGCTGTATTGAGAACTTCATTCAGGGCAAGCAGCCGCCGTGGTCCGACGGACGCTTCAATACGCCTGTGTATCTCGAATATGCACTCAACAACGGCTGCTCTCTGCTCGACGGCGTCAAGCGCGGCATCGAAACGGGGGATCCCGATTCGTTTGCGACAATGGATGACTTCATGGAAGCGTTCACGGCACAGCTGCGCGTCGGCGCGAAGAATTATGTCGAGAGTTTCAACCGTGTCAATACGGTTGCCGATTCGATCAACCACCAGTCGCCGTTCCTTTCCTGCTTCTGTGATGACTGCATCGAGCGCGGGATCGATATCAACCGCGGCGGTGCGAAGTATCCCACAGCACACGGTGCCTGCGGTATGGGCATTGCTACAGTCGCGGATTCCCTTGCAGCGATTGAAACGCTGGTCTACCGCGACAAGGTTCTCACGCTCGGAGAACTGCGTGATGCACTTGCGGCGAACTTTGAAGGGTATGACGACCTGCGCAAGAAGCTGATCGACGCGCCGAAGTACGGCAACAACGATGACATTGCGGACAAATACGCCATCTGGTTTGTCGATGCACAGGCGGATCTGTTCGATTCGTACCGCACGCCTGACGGCGGCAGATACTACATTGCCATCGCATCCAATACGCAGAACATCAGCGCAGGACGTGAGGTCGGAGCTACACCCGACGGACGCGGCGCGGGATTGCCTGTTTCCGATGCGGCATCTCCGATGCGCGGCATGGACCGCTCGGGTCCCACGGCATCGGCACTGTCACTGTGCAAGCCCGACTACACGCGCGTTGCCTGCGGTACCGTTGTCAATCAGAAATATACGCCTGATATGTTTGGGAATGCCGAAAAGCGCGCCAAGCTCGGTGCCGTGATCCGCTCGTATTTCTTAATGGGCGGACAGGAATTGCAAATCAACTGTGTTTCCAAGGATACCCTGCGTGATGCACAGGCGCATCCGGAGAACTATGCGTCTCTGGTTGTCCGTGTGTCGGGATTTTCGGCGTACTATACGAAGCTCGACCGTGCGGTGCAGGAGGATATTCTTGCGCGGACAGAGCATTATTGATCAGAAAATAAATATCATACTATAATAACAATATCCGGAGGATTATGACATGAATTTCAAGAGAATACTTCCCGCATTTTTGCTGCTTTGTACGGTGATGGGAACGGCTGCATCCTGCGGCGGTGACGGCGGTTCTGCTGTGGATACCACAGCCGGTACAACCCCTGCCGATACCGCAGTGGAATCGAATGCCGAAACCGATGACAGACCTGCACTCGATCTGCCGGAGGCAGACTTCGGCGGTGATAAGCTGCGCATTCTCGGTTATGAGCTGGGCATTGACTGTATTCATCAGTATGACTTTTATTATGACGAGACGATGGCCGGCGAGCTGATCAACGATGCCATCCGTGCCCGCAATCTGATGATTGAAGAACGCTATAACTGCGAGATCGTGGTTACCAATGATTCCGCACCGGCAACAACCGCACGCAACTCCATTTCTGCCGGCTCCGATGATTTTGAAATCATGGAGCTGTACATCAATGATGCTATGTCGATGGCGATGGAGGGCATGTTCTTGAACTGGTATGAGCTGCCGTCGGTCAAGATGGACGCTCCGTGGTGGGATCAGGCCATTCAGCGTGACCTTGCAATGTTTGACAAGATTTATGTCATGACCGGTGATATCTCCGTTTACGACGAAGAATTGAACTACTGTGTCTATTTCAACAAGAAGGTTGCGGCCGATTATGACGTTCCGGACGTTTATCAGATGGCGCGTGACAAGACCTGGACCATGGAACAGATGCAGACCCTCGGCAAGCAGGTCGCACAGGACCTCAACGGTGACGGTGTCCGCGATGAAAACGACCAGTTCGGTATTCTCTCCGACGGCGGTATGACCTTCCTGTTCTACTTCACCTGCGGCAACAACCTCGTTACGCTGGACGATGAAGGTGTACCGCATTTCACGGTAGAATCCCAGCGTACCTTTGATGTCTGTGAAAATCTGAAGGAATACTTCAACGATACCGAAAATATGCTCTGGGCATCCAAGTGTTCCGAAACCTGGACCACGATTGACAAGGTCTTCATGGAAAACCGCAATCTGTTCCGCCCCGGTTCCATCTACGATATCATTTACTACCGCAACATGGAACACGACTTCGGTATTCTGCCGTATCCGCTGTATGACGAAAATCAGGAGGACTACTACCATCTGATCGCAACGCACGTTGCACCCGGTATCTGTGTCCCGACCACCAACGTGGAAAACCTCGACATGACCTGCCATCTGCTGGAAGCACTGGCATATGAATCCCGCGATACTGTCACAAAGGCATACTATGACCTCAACCTGTACACCAAGATGGCACGTGACAACGAATCCGGCGACATGCTCGACATCATCTTCTCCACCAAGCGTTACGACCTCGGCTTCGTTTTCAACTGGGGTGCAATCAAGGCACAGCTGGAAGTCATTGCAACCAACGAAAAGTCCTTTGCCACTGTCTGGGATTCCAAGGAAAAAGCATGTGAGGCGGCAATGCAGGAAACGCTGGACTTCTATATGTCAAACGATGATTGATCTATGAGCATCTATAAGATCCGGTTTGGTACGCCGGAGGAATTTGTACCGACACGCTTTGCGCCGAAACCGTTATGTGAGGTCATCGATGGTCTTCCTGCGGGGATCACCATCGACGGAAAGATGACACGCCGCGGCGTCTGTCTGACCATGCCCATCGATGGCGATGCCGGCGTTTACGGCTTCGGTTTGCAGCTGCGCGGTTTTCAGCAGCGCGGCAAGAAGAAGACGATTCGATCCAATGCCGATCCTCTGTCTGACAGCGGCGACTCCCATGCACCGGTACCGTTCTTTGTCACCACTTCCGGTTGGGGACTGTTTGTCGACACGGCACGGTATGTGTCGTTCTACAACGGCAAGTGCAAGCGCCGCGATACCGGTGCCCATGCCGATGCCGCCGCAGAGCGCCGCGAGGTTGCACTGACGACTGAGGCGCTGTATGCCGCGGTCAGTGCCGGTGCCGATACTGTCATGACGATCGAAATCCCGTTTGCTCCCGGCGTGGATGTGTATTATTTCACCGGGAAATCGATTCTTGATCTTGTTTCGCAATACAACATGTTCTCCGGCGGCGGCTGTATGCCTCCGCTGTGGGGTCTCGGCGGCTTTTATCGCTGCTGCGGCAAGTTCAACGAGGAGCAGGTGCTGGATATTGCGCGCCGCTTCCGGGAATATGATATTCCGTGTGACATTCTCGGTCTGGAGCCGGGATGGCAGACCTGCGCGTATTCCTGCTCATATCTGTGGGACAGAGAGGGCAGATTCCCGCATCCGGAGGAAACGGTGTCGTCGCTTGTTGAGATGGGCTTCCATGTCAATCTGTGGGAACATGCCTTTACCAATCCGACAGCACCTGTTTATGAAGCGCTCAAGCCGTATGCAGGAAGCTATGAGGTGTTCAACCGCGGTCTGGTTCCGGATTTCACACTGCCCGAAGCGCAGGAGATTTTTGCCGCACACCAGAAGACGCTTTGCGATATGGGCATCACCGGCTTCAAGCTCGATGAATGCGACGGCTCCGACTATACCGGCGGCTGGACCTTCCCGGATTGTGAAGAATTCCCGTCCGGTATGGATGGCGAGCAGTATCATAATCTGTTCGGGCTTCTGTATGCAAAGACGCTGCTCGGCGCACTTGGCGAGCGGCGGACCTGGTCGGAGGTGCGCAACATGGGTGCGCTTGCCGCATCGTATCCGTTTGTATTGTATTCCGATCTGTATGCGCACAAGGATTTCATCCGCGGGACCGTCAATGCCGGTTTTTCCGGACTGCTCTGGGCGCCGGAGGTCAGAGAGGGCAAAACTGCCGAGGATCTGATCCGGCGTGTGCAGACTGTGGTATTCTCCGTGCAGGCACTCGTCAATGCATGGTATCTTGACCGGATGCCGTGGGAGGAATTTGACTGCATCGATGAGATCCGCCGTCTGTTCCGTGTCCGTATGCAGCTGATTCCATATCTGTATACCGCATTTTTCGATTACCGCGCAACCGGTAAGCCGCCGGTTCGTGCGCTGGTCTGTGACTATCAGGATGAGCGCGAGGCGTGGGACTGTGACGATGCGTATCTGTTCGGGGATGCCATGATTGTCGCTCCGATGGTCGCGGGTGAGCGGGAACGCCGCGTCTGGCTGCCGCACGGTGTCTGGTACGGCTTCTTTGACGGCAAACGTTACGACGGCGGCTGGCATACCGTTGTGACCGATGAGATCCCCGTCTTTGTCAAAGAGGGAACCCTGCTGCCGCTGGCAGAACCGGTATCCCATGTCACGGAAGATACGCAGTTTGCGATTACGCTGCGTGCATACGGGGACTGCTCCGCTTCTGTCTGCCGTCTGACGGAAGATGACGGCGTGACGGTCGGCGCACCGATGCGTGTGCTGGAGGTGTGCGCAGATACCGAAACGGTGGATTCTGTACGGTATCGGATTGCGGGTCATGAGCATATTACAGGATAACAGATCATGATACAGAAAACGTCTGCCCGGGTAGCGGCAGGCGTTTTTGCATTGCTGTCAGTTTCCGACGAAACACGCGATATGGCAAATTAAACAAAAATACAGGTCGATATTTGACTGAAATAGCCGAACTTTATGAAGAAAAGTATGGAGAAGTGCGAAAATCCTCTTGCAAAATGCTTGAGAATGAGATATAATATAGATAAGTGAAACTCTCGGCCTGCAAGGGGTGCGGGAGATTCCGTTATGCATAAACACAGGAGTAATACACATGGCATTTGGCAAACCGCAAACGAAATCCGCAGTTACAGTCAACCGCCCCGATGATCTTGCCGCTTATTATTTTCATCAGGGAACCACAACCTACGCATACGATTATCTCGGCGCACATTATTCAGACGGAAAAGACGGCAGGTACTGGATCTTCCGGGTCTGGGCTCCGGGCGCGCACAAGGTTGAGGTCGTCGGCGACTTCAACGGATGGGGGGACGGCAATCCGATGGAACGGATCACAGCGTCCGGTGTCTGGGAGTGTATTGTTCCGCTTCCCGAAAAGGATAAAAAACAGGAGGATGACGGCTGTCTGGTCGGACAGCGCTATAAATACCGCATTACCGGCGCCAACGGAGTGCATCTGAAGGCGGATCCGTACGGAATCTGGTCGGAATGTACACAGGATGCCGCATCCATTCTCTATATTCCGCCGAAGTTTGAGTGGCATGACCGCGGATGGCGTGCGCATCGGCGCAGAATTTTTTCCAATCCACAGCCGAAGGCAGTGTCCGACGAAGCTGCATTGGATTCGGGGGCGCCTGCAAAGAAGCGCAGAGCGCAGCCGAAGGCTGCACGTGCGTTCTATCCTGCACCGATGAACATTTATGAGGTGCATCCCGGTTCCTTCCGGACACGGGAGGGCATGACGACAAAGGACAACCCTGCGGCGTATCTGAATTACCGTGAGCTTGCAGAGGTGCTGGTTCCGTATGTCGCGGAAATGGGCTATACACACATTGCCCTGATGCCCATCACCGAGTATCCAGACGACAGCTCGTGGGGATACCGCGTCGGCTCATACTATGCACCGACCTCGCGCTTTGGCACACCACAGGATTTCAAAGCCTTCGTTGATGCCTGCCATACCGCCGGCATCGGTGTGATTATGGACTGGGTTCCCGCGCATTTCCCGGAGGACGAACACGGTCTCTGTGCGTTTGACAGCAGCCGCTGCTACGAATATCAGGGCTATGACAGGACAGAACAGGACGGGCGCGGTCTGCGCAGGTTTGACGTCGGACGGCCGGAGGTACAGTCGTTCCTCGTGTCCAACGCCATGTTCTGGCTGCGCGAATATCACATCGACGGTCTGCGCTGCGATGCGGTAACGGAGATGCTGTATCTCGATTATGACAGACATCCGGGGTGGAAGCCCAATGCGGACGGTTCCGGACAGAATCCTGCCGCGACGGCGTTTTTCCGCAAGCTGAACACAAAGCTGTTCTCGGAATTCCCGGATGCACTGATGATCGCCGAGGAATCCTCGAACTGGCCGCTGGTGTCCAAGCCCGTTGATATGGGCGGACTTGGCTTCAACTTCAAGTGGAATCGCGGTTGGAGTGCCGATTTGTTTGACTATCTCGGCACCGATCCGATCTGCCGCCGGGACAAGCATGAACGGCTGACCTTCCCGCTGATGTATGCATTTTCTGAAAATCACGTTTTGCCGATCACCCACGACGATGTTTCGGGCGGCAGAAAATCGCTGATTGACAAGATGTTCGGCGACTATGATGAAAAGTTCGCATGTATGCGTGCGTTCTTCGCTTATATGATGACACAGCCCGGTAAGAAGATGACCTTCATGGGATGTGAGTATGCGCCGTTCCGCGAATGGGACTTTGAAAACCAGCTGGAATGGTTCATGCTTGACTATGAGTCACACCGGCAGATGCAGTCGTTTACCCGTGCGCTCAACCATCTGTATCTGGAACGGCGGGAGCTTTGGGAGGATGATTTTTCCTGGGCCGGCTATCGCTGGATGGGTACGGAGGAGCGCGATACCAACACCATTTCCTATGTCCGTTATGACCGGGGAGGAATGCCGCTTCTGATTGCGGTCAACTTCTCACCTGTCACGCGTGAAAACTATTCCATGATGCTTCCGGCAGATGCACCGGCTGTTTATGAGGAGCTGTTCTCGACAGACGATGCGGCATGGGGCGGATCCGATCTTCATAACGAAGGCAGACTGACAGCGCAGCCGGTCATGGCACCGGACAACAGCGAAACCCGCCGCTGTCTCAGTATCACGCTGCCCGGCATGTCGGCCGTGATCCTTGCTCCGGTGAAGCGTCAGCGCAGATCCTGATATCCCCAAATTTGTACCATAAACGTTTTTGCGGCGGCGACGCTGCCGCAGAACGCGAAAATAGAAGGAGGAATATTGCAATCATGTTCCAAAAGAAAGAATGTGTCGTTATGCTGCTTGCCGGAGGACAGGGCAGCAGACTGTACACGCTGACAGAATCCACGGCAAAGCCTGCAGTCCAGTTCGGCGGCAAGTACCGTATCATCGACTTCCCGCTGTCCAACTGCATCAACTCCGGTCTTGACACCGTCGGTGTCCTGACACAGTATCAGCCGCTTGTCCTCAACGAGTACATCGGCAACGGTCAGCCCTGGGACCTCGACCGCAGCCGCGGCGGTGTTATGGTTCTTCCGCCTTATCAGGGGAAGAATGGTGCTGACTGGTATTCCGGTACCGCAAACGCCATTTACCAGAACCTCAACTTCATTGACCGCTATGATCCCGATTATGTGCTGATCCTCTCCGGTGACCACATTTACAAGATGGACTATGCGGCAATGCTCGATTACCACAAGAAGATGAACGCCGACTGCACCATCTCCGTTCTGGAGGTTCCGCTGTCTGAGGCTTCCCGTTTCGGTATCATGAACGCTGATGAAAACGGCAAGATCTTCGAGTTTGAAGAAAAGCCCAAGCAGCCCAAGTCCACCAAGGCTTCGATGGGTATCTACATCTTCAACGCAAAGCTGCTCCGGGAATACCTCATTGCTGACGAAAACGACCCGAATTCCTCCAAGGACTTCGGTAAGAACATCATCCCGAAGATGCTTGACGACGGCAAGTCCATGTATGCGTATCCCTTTGAAGGCTACTGGAAGGATGTCGGAACCATCGCATCTCTGTGGGAAGCAAACATGGATCTGCTCGGCGATAAGCCCGAATTCGATCTTTATGATAAGAACTGGAGAATCTTCTCCCGCACCTCCGCGCGCCCGCCGCAGTTCGTCGGTGAGGATGCGAAGATTCACGGCTCCATGATGAGCGAAGGCTGTGTAATCTATGGCTGTGTTGAAAATTCCGTGCTCTTTGACGGTGTTTATGTCGCACCCGGTGCGGTTGTCCGCGATTCCGTCATTATGAGCGGTACCAGAGTGGAGGCCGGCGCACGTGTCGAATACTCCATCATTGATACGGATACCGTCATCTGTGCAGGTGCGGTTGTCGGTGCCAAGAACGAGGAAGAAAAGATCGCTGTCATCGGTACCAAGCTGACCGTTCCCGCAGGTATGACCATCGCTGCCGGTGAAATGGTCAACGAAGCCAAACTCTCTGAACTCAAGGAAGGAGGTAATATCGCATGAACGCAATCGGTATTATCTTTGCAAACCTGCATGAAAGAAACATTCCCGAGCTGACACGCATCCGTACTGTCGGTTCCGTTCCGTTCGGATGCAGATACCGTCTGATCGACTTCACGCTGTCGAATATGGTCAACTCCGGCATCACCGATATCCGCGTCGTTACCCAGTACAACTATCAGTCCCTGATGGACCACATCGGCTCCGGTAAGGACTGGGATCTGGCAAGACGTTCCGGCGGTATCAAGATCCTTCCGCCCAACATGCGCTACAACCAGAACTATATGGGCGGCGCACATTCCAGACTGGAATCTCTGATGGGTATCGCGGCAAGCCTCAACCACATCAAGGAAGATTATGTCATCATGGCAGACTGTGACGGCATCTGCAACATTGATCTGGACGATCTGCTGCGCGATCACATTGCCAACAACGCCGATATCACGATGATGACCAAGCGTCTGAACATCAATGGCGGTCTCAGCGAAACCGCAACGATCATCGAAGCAGATGAGAGCGGCCGCATCACCGACCTTGCCATGAATCCCAAGTATGCGGAAGGTGAACATGATGTCGCACTGAACATCACTGTCATCAATACCAAGTACCTGCAAAATATCGTACAGGAAGCCATCGCGCACGGCTTTACCTCCCTGACCCGTGACATCATGATGCGCAACAAGGAAGAACGTATCTACCGTATCTACCGTTATGAAGGTGCATTTGCGACCATTTCCTCGCTGGAAGACTACTTTGCAACCAGCATGGAGCTGATTACCAACACTGCATTCCGCAATGCGCTGTTCGGTGTCGACCGGAGACCGGTTCTGACCAAGGTCCGCAACTCTGCACCGACCCGCTACACCGACGCTTCCGTTGTCAAGAACTCCCTGATTGCCGACGGCTGTACCATTGACGGTACCGTTGAAAACTGCATCCTGTTCCGTGGTGTCAAGATCGGACGCGGTGCTGTTGTTAAGAATTGCATTCTGTATCAGGATACCGTGGTTGGTGAAAATGTCTTCATGAACTGCGTCATTTCCGACAAGAATACGGTTATCCGTGACGGCAATGTGCTGGCAGGTCATCCGTCCAAGCCGTACTTCATCGGCAAGAATCAGATGCTGTAACTTTTCACAGGATCCTCTGAAAGGAGAATACGCAATGAAATTATTATTTGTCGGTGCAGAAGCACTTCCGTTTGCATCCACAGGCGGTCTTGCGGACGTTCTCGGTTCTCTGCCGGCAGCGCTCAAGCGCGAAGAAGGCGACGATCTTGACATCCGCGTCGTGCTCCCGCTGTACCAGTCCATTTCCGAAAAATACCGCGACAAGATGGAAAAGGTGACCGAATACTATGTCCAGCTGTCCTGGAGAAACCAGTACTGCGGTCTGTATTCCTATGAGCTCAACGATGTCACCTATTATTTCATCGATAACCAGTATTACTTCTCCCGCGGCAATCTGTACGGCAACTTCGATGACGGCGAACGCTTTGCGTTCTTCTGTATGGCTGTCATGGAAATGATGCCCAAGATCGGCTTCTTCCCGGATGTTCTTCATGCACATGACTGGCAGAGCGCGCTCTCCATCATCTATCTGCGCACCAAGTACAACTGGATGCAGGAATACCGCGGCATCAAGACCGTTTACACGATCCACAACATCGACTATCAGGGCATTTACGATCTGTCCATTCTCGGTGATGTTTTCGGTTTGTCCGACTACGAACACTCCATCGTCGAATACAACGGTATGATCAACCTGACCAAGGGCGCGATTGTCTGCTGTGACAGACTGTCCACCGTTTCCTCCCGTTACGCCGAGGAAATCCAGATGGATTATTTTGCATCGGGACTTCAGCATATTCTGCGCATGTACTCGGGCAAGGTTATGGGTATTGTCAACGGTATCGACGTCGACTATTACAATGCCGAAACCGATCCTGTTATCAAGCAGAACTTCACGGTGGAGACTGTGGAGGAAGGCAAGGCTGCCAACAAGGCAGAGCTTCAGAAGGTCTTCGGACTGCCGGAATCCCCGACCACGCCGGTCATTGCGATGGTATCCAGACTTGCTTCCCACAAAGGCTTTGATCTGGTCAAGTATGCCATTGAGCGGCTGCTTGTACGCGATGTGCAGTTTGTCCTGCTCGGTACGGGTGAGGCTGACCTTGAGAACTTCTTTGAAGGTCTGCAGAAGCGGTATCCCGAAAAGGTTTCGATCCTGCTTGCGTACAACAAGGACGTTTCCAAGCAGATTTACGCCGGTGCGGATATCTTCTTAATGCCGTCCAAGAGCGAACCCTGCGGTCTTGCGCAGATGATCGCTTCCCGTTACGGCACGGTGCCGATTGTCCGCGAGGTCGGCGGTCTTTACGATACCATTCATCCCTATGATCCGACAACAGGCGAGGGCAACGGTATCACGTTCTGCAACTACGATGCACTCGATATGCTCGATGCGATCATCCGCGCGGTTGATCTGTATGGGGATGCAAAACAGTGGGAAACCCTGCGTGCCAATGCAATGAAGGTCGACTTCTCCTGGTCGGTATCGGCAAAGAAGTATCTTGATATGTATAACGCGCTGTAATTACAATGGAATCTGTAAGCGGCATACCTCATGGTGGGTGTGCCGCTTTTTTTACGGAAATGTAACTTTTTTTTTGCGTTCCGTGAACAATAATTGAATCACTTGACTTTTTTACCGGACATATGATACAATAAAATCGAGAAAGGAGGTGTATGCCATGCACATGAAACAGAAATGCATCACGTTGCTCATTTACCTGTTGACAGTCGGACTGTTATCCTGCGGTACCGCAGAGGGAACGTCATCGGCTTCTTCCATTACAGAGACAGATACCGCCGTGACTGCATCCGACACTGAGCCGCAGACGGAAGCGGAAACCGCGCCGATGACCGTGGCTGTGACTGAGGAAGCAGAGACGGCAGAAGCCGATACGGAAGCGGCGGAAACGGCATATACCGGTCCGAATGCGACCTGTGAGATGACAGGGGAGATCCGCTCTTATCAAAGTCCGGATGAAATGCGGGCGGATATTCTGTCCGATGAAGCGCTTGCGGAATACCGCGAGATGCCTGTATACGCACTTTCCGGATTGCCGGAGGCGTATCAGCCGCTGCTTGTGGAATGGACAGTCGGCTCGTCATATACCGTAACATATATGAGGGACAGTATTGAGGATACGGTGTCTTTTTCCGCGGTATCGTCTCTGATGGAGCTGGATGAGCTGCTTTTGCAAAAGCTGGAAACGGACGGCACGCCAGAAGGTCTGCGCTGCAATGACAATCTGCGCAATCTTCGCGTCTCGGAGGAAGAAACGCCGTGGGGCTCAATGCAGATCACCGTTTATGATACCTCCGTTAAGACCGATATGAAAACGACGTATCTCGATTTCACCGATGAGGCGGGTATTCGCCGGGTACTGATCCGCCGGTATTACGCGGACGGAACCGTGTGGTCGGGAAACCTGTATGTGTTTGATCCCGCACTGCCGCTGTATTTTCTGTTCAATGCACCGCTGGATGCGGAGGGGTTGTTTGCGCTTGCCGCAAAACCGATTACATAATACAAAAATTACCGGAATACTGTCATGCGGCGGTATTCCGGTTTTGTCATTCTTGCCGAAACCTATTCAAATTTGTGAGATAAAACAACTGACAGTTCATCCAAATAGCAAAAATCCCCAAAATTTCATGGAAAAACACGTGTTTACCATCTTGACCGTATGCGTAATTTATGGTATAATAATAGGGCATCAATTACCATACAGAAGGAAGAACTACCCATGAATCAGAAATTTACCAAAGAAGAAGTCAGAGAGGCCATTGCGACAAAGCTCTCCCGCTATTTCGGCGTGACCATGGCTGAGGCCAATGAAGATCAGATCTACCGCGCCGTGATGATGTGCGTCAAGGATATTCTGTCCCAGAAGCGCTCTGAATATAAAGAAGAAGTCAAGCGTCAGTCCGGCAAGACCCTGTACTACATGTGCATGGAATTTTTGATCGGCCGTTCGCTGAAGAACAACCTCGGCAACCTGGGCTTAACCGAAACCTACCGTGAAGTCCTGTCCGAGCTTGGTTTCTCGCTCGAATCCGTCTGTGAGCATGAGCCCGATCCGGGTCTGGGCAACGGCGGTCTTGGCAGACTTGCGGCTTGCTTTATGGATGCCGCAACGACGCTCAATTATCCCGCAACCGGTTTCTCCATCCTCTACGAGTACGGTCTGTTCAAGCAGAAGCTCGTCGACGGTCAGCAGATCGAGCTGCCTGACAACTGGCTGCCCGGCGGTGATGTCGTCCTCGTGCCGAGAACCGACAAGGCGTGCACTGTCCGTTTCGGCGGTCACATCAAGGAAACCTGGCAGAACGGCAAGTGCGACATTGTCCACTCCAACTATGAGGAAATCCAGGCGGTTCCGTATGACATCATGATCTCCGGTGCCGATTCTGAGGCCGTCAACGTCCTGCGTCTCTGGAAGGCAAAGAGCACCACCTCCTTTAATATGAACCTGTTCTCGCAGGGCGCCTATATGCAGGCAATGGAACAGAATACCAACGCGGAAATCATCTCCAAGGTTCTGTATCCGTCTGACAATCACACCGAAGGTAAGCTGCTCCGTCTGTCCCAGCAGTACTTCCTCGTTTCCGCATCCCTGCAGTCGATCATCTCCGACCATCTGCGCCGTTACGGCTCGCTGTGGAACTTTGCCGATAAGGTTGCTATCCATGTCAACGATACGCACCCGGCACTCGTCATTCCGGAGCTGATGCGTCAGCTGATGGATGTCCACAGCTATAACTGGGAGCAGGCTTGGGATGTTGTCACCCGTACCGTTTCCTACACCAACCATACCGTCATGCCGGAAGCACTCGAAACATGGAAGGAAGATCTGTTTGCGCTCAAGCTGCCGCGTATCCATACCATCGTCCGCGAAATCAACCGCCGCCTGTGCGAGGATCTGTGGAAGTGCTATCCCGGTGACTGGGACCGTATCTCCCGCATGGCGATCATCGGCTACGGCTCTGTCCGCATGGCAAACCTGTGTGTCGCAGGCTCTCACACAGTCAACGGTGTATCGAAGCTCCACTCCGACATTCTGACAAAGACGGTCTTCCACGACTACTACAAATATACCCCCGGCAAGTTCACCAATGTCACCAACGGTATTGCACACCGCAGATGGCTGTGCTACTCCAACCCGGGACTCACGAACCTGCTCGACGGGCTGATCGGCTCCGATTACAAGAAGCAGCCTGAGACGCTGTCCCGCCTGCTCGAATACAAGGATGACAAGAAAGTACTTGACCAGATTCTTGCCATTAAGCGCGAAAATAAGGTTCGCTTCTCCAACTATGTTGCGCAGAAGACCGGCATTGCGCTCGATCCCGATTCCATCTACGATGTACAGGTCAAGCGTCTGCATGAATACAAGCGTCAGCTGCTGAACGCCCTGCGCATCATCAGTCTGTATAACGAGCTGCGCGACAATCCCAACCTTGACATCACGCCCCAGACCTTCATCTTCGGTGCAAAGGCGGCGCCCGGCTATGACATGGCAAAGCGCATCATCAAGATGATCTGTGACCTTCAGGCGGAAATCGAACGTGATCCGCGCATCCGCGAAAAGCTCCGCGTTGTCTTCATGGAGGACTATAATGTCTCCATGGCTGAGGTACTGATTCCCTCCGCCGATATTTCCGAGCAGATTTCTCTTGCCGGTAAGGAAGCATCCGGTACGGGCTGTATGAAGCTGATGATCAACGGTGCTGTCACCATCGGTACGCTGGACGGTGCGAACGTCGAAATCCATGAGGCTGTGGGCGATGACAACATGTATCTGTTCGGTCTGACCACACCTGAGGTTGATGATCTGTGGCGTCACGGCTACAATGCGGCAACCTACTATGTTGCAAACGACAAGCTCAAGAGAACCGTCGATACCTTCACCTACGGCTTCAACGGCAACTCCTACCGCGATTTCGTCGATTATCTCGTCATCGGACGCGGTATTGCTGACCCGTATATGTGTCTGGCGGACTTTGAATCTTACTGCCGTGCGCATGACCGTATGACCATCGATTACAACAACCGCGACAAGTGGGCAAAAATGTCGCTGGTCAATACCGCATCCGCCGGTATTTTCGCCGCAGACCGTGCCATCAGCGAATACGCAAAGAACATCTGGCACATGACGCCCATCACCGCTCCGGTTGTCAAGACAAGCAAGACAAGAAAGAAATAATTCTCCCATAACGATGAGCAATACAAACTATGCAGGAAAAACCGGACAACATCCGGTTTTTCCTATCGAACAGGAAACCCCGTATCCGATGACAGTGACCGATGGCAGCGGTCGGACGATGCCGCACACCGTCAGCTGTGCCTCTGACACACTGACATTTTCCGTTCGTCTTCAGAAAAAACTGGAAGCCGTGAGCGGACGGATGCGTCTGTTCCGTGACGATGACGGCGCGGTGCTGTGGCTGGAAATGACCGGTGATGCCGGCGGCGTCTGGTCGGTCACGGTCAGAGGCCGGGATGTCTGTGCGGACGGCGAGCAGAGCGGGCTTTTCTATTTCCGTTTTGAATTTGATACCCGGTTCGGGCATCTGATCTACGCAAAAGAAGAAAACGACTTCGGCGCGGTCTACAGGTGGCAGGATGAAAATATCCACGCCTTTCAGTGGACGGTGACCGAGGATCGTTATGTGCTGCCCGATTCCATGTGCGGCGGCATCATGTATCACATTTTCGTCGACCGTTTTTCCCGCAGTGAACAGCATCCCAAGATGCCGCAGCGCGGCGATGCCGTCTACAACGATGACTGGTACCACGGCATTCCGCAGCACGCGCATCGCCCCGGCGGACAGGTCGAAAACAATGAGTTTTTCGGCGGAAACCTGTGGGGCATAGCAGAACGTCTGCCGTATTTGCAGTCGCTTGGTGTGACGGTTATCTATCTTTCGCCGATTTTCCGTGCTTATACCAACCACAAGTACGATACCGGAGACTATGAGACCGTCGATCCGTCCTTTGGCGGAGACCCGGCATTTGTGCATCTCCTGCGGGAGGCAGGCAAGCGCGGCATCCGCGTCATTTGCGACGGTGTCTTCAACCATACGGGTGATGACAGCCGTTACTTCAACCGATACGGCAAGTATGACACCGTTGGTGCTTATCAGTCCGAGGAATCTCCGTATTTTTCGTGGTATCGGTTCAAAAACTATCCCGACGAGTATGACTGCTGGTGGGGGGTGAAGGTGCTTCCTGCACTCTATTCCGGCAATCCCGATTTCAGAGAATACATCTGCGGCGAGGAGGGCATTCTGCACAAGTGGATGTCGCTCGGCGTATCCGGTTGGCGGCTGGATGTCGCGGATGAGCTGGACAACCGCTTCCTGTGCGATCTGCGGACGCGGGTCAAGGCGGAGAATCCCGAGGCTGTGATCTGGGGCGAGGTCTGGGAAGATGCATCGAATAAGATTGCCTACAACCGCCGTCGTCGTTATTTCCGCGGTGGGCAGCTGGACTCTGTGATGAACTACCCGTTCCGTGATGGCATCCTTGCATTCGTCCGTGACCGGGATGCAGGTGCGCTGTCACGTGCGGTACAGATGATTCTGAAACACTATCCCGCGGGCTGTACGCATCTTCTGATGAATCTGCTCGGCACGCACGATACGGAGCGTATCATCAGTGCGCTTGCGGCAAAACCGATGGGTGACCTTGACAACGATGCGCTGGCACTGATTTCGATGACCGATGAGGAAAAGGCACGCGGACGTGCGCTGGTCCGGCTTGCGTCGGTTCTGCAATTCACTCTGCCCGGTATTCCATGTATTTACTACGGAGACGAGGTCGGTATGGAGGGCTACCGCGATCCGTTTAACCGCCGTCCTTACCCGTGGGGCAAGGAGGATACGGTTCTTCTGGCGCATTACCGCACACTTGCCGCGATTCGCACCTCTCATGCAGTCTTTGCGGACGGCGATACGGAAATTCTCTGTGCCGCGGACGGTGTCTTTGTGTTTGAACGCAGAAATGAGGGGGAGACACTGCGTATCTGTGTCAACCGTTCGGATGAGGTGTATCCGATTTCCGGCGACTGGTATGATCTTCTGACGGCAGCCGAATATCGCGACGGCGTCAGTGTCATGCCGGATACTGCCGTGATTCTGCAAAAATTATAAAAGAAAAGGGAATTGACAGATGTTGCTGTTCATGATATAATGAACGTAACAGGGCAATTCCCATTTTTTATACGGAAAGGAAATCAACTTATGAAATCATATGAAATCGGTGCGCTGATCGGCTATTCCGGTAATCTTGAAGCGCTTGACGCAGACTTTGCACGCCTGAAGTCACTGGAGCTGAATGCATGTCAGCTCAATGTCCATCCTTCGTCGGTGATGACCGAAGAAGCGGCGGAGGCAGTCAAGACGCTGGCGGCAAAACATGGCATCCGCATCACCGCTGTCTGGGCGGGCTGGAGTGCACCTGCCGTCTGGAACTTCTATGAGGGTCCGACCACACTCGGCATCGTTCCTGAGCAGTACCGCGAAAAGCGCATTGCAGAGATTAAGACAGAGGCGGCGTTTGCGCGTCTGCTTGGTGTTACCGACGTCATTACCCATGCAGGCTTTCTCCCGGAGGATCCCAACAGTCCGGACTTTTTGCCGATTAAGGAGGCCATTGCCGACATCGCAGAGGAATTGAAGCAGTACGGTCAGTACTTCCTGTTTGAAACGGGACAGGAAACGCCGGTTGCGATGCTGCGCTACATCGAGGAAGTCGGTACGGGCAATCTCGGCATCAATCTCGACACCGCCAATCTGATTCTGTACGGCAAGGCGAATACCGTTGATGCCATCGAGGTCTTCGGCCGATACGTCCGCAACACGCACTTCAAGGATGGCTTCTATCCGACGACCGGACGGGAGCTTGGTCATGAATGTGCGCTCGGAGACGGTCGTGCCAACGTTCCCGGCATTATCGCCGCGCTGAAGAACTGCGGCTATGAGGGACCGTACATCATCGAGCGCGAAATTTCCGGCGATCAGCAGACAAAGGACATTGCCAAGGCAAGAGATCTGATTCTCTCCTGCCTTGCGGCGCTGGACTGAAAAAGCATTCGGAGGTGTTCTGATTCATGAAGCTGGCGACAACCACAGGCGACTTCAACGCCTATACGAAAGTAAAAGAAGAATCCATGCAGTACATCCGTGACGCGGGCTTCCGGTATCTCGATTACGATTTCGGGCAGGATTATCACATGCGCGGCGGCGTTTATGCCGATGACTGGAAGGAATTTCTGGCACGTGTAAAGCAGAAATCCGTTGATCTCGGTGCGACGTTTATTCAGGCACATGCACCGATGGGCGCACCGATTGCCGCGGACAATGCCGCATTTATCGCCGATACCGCACGGTGTGTTGAGGCGTGCGGCATTCTCGGGATTCCGAATCTCGTCGTCCATTCCGGTTACACCAAAGGGTTGACAAAAGAACAGACCTTTGAGGCAAACGCCGAATTTTATGCACCGCTGCTGCGTCTGGCGGCCGAATGCAATGTCAACATCCTTGTGGAAAACTTCAACAAGATGTGCATCGACGGGCTTTATTGGATCGACAACGCACCCGATTTGCTTGCGATGATCGAAACCGTTGACCATCCGAACTTCCATGCCGTTTGGGATGCAGGTCACGGCAATATGCAGGAAATGCCGCAGCATGAATCCTTAAAGATTCTCGGGCATCATGTCTGCGCACTCCATGTGCAGGACAACTGGGGCAACGATGACCATCATCTGGCGCCGTTCTCCGGTTCACTCAATCTCGATTCCCTGATGCACGGTCTGCTTGATATCGGTTACAAGGGGTATTTCACGTTTGAATCGGGTAATATCTTCTATCCCGCAGGCAAGCGCCGTCCATATGACGGAGATACGCGCCTTGCCAAGCCGCCGCTTCGTCTGCGGCAGACAGCGGAGAAGTATCTTTATGAAATCGGCAGGTGCATTCTGGAGGAATACGGCTGCTACGAGGTATGATAACTGACAATCAACCGCAATCAAAGTGAGGTGAGACAACAAATGAGGTACCGTTCCCTGTTCCTGTTTCTGCTGACGCTTTGTATGACAGTCCTGTTTGTGTTCCCTGTCTTTGCAAATTCTGCGGAGCCGCCGTGTCTGACCATTGTGGTTGTCAATGCGCCGGATGATCTTGCACTTGCGCTGGAGGATGCCAATCACAAGGAAGCCTTTCAGCTGAAAACACGGAAGTCGGTACGCGGCTGGGAGACGTATTTCCGCTTTACCTACAGCCACGTCCTTCTGCCGGGGATGACCGATTCCGAGGACAGCTTTGATCTGTCCGCATTGCATCTGGCGGTGACAACGGGCGGGAACACGACATGTCTGGCGCTGCCCGATCAGACCTTTGAACGCTACAACAATGTGCTTTTACTGGATCTTTCGGAGCTGAAACGGTTTCCGGAGTCCTTTCCCGCGCCGTACATGCTGCGCAATGATCTTTATGCGGGACGCATGACGCTGATCATCGGATTGCGTGTCGCACTGACACTGCTCATTGAGGGCATTCTGTTCTGGGCGTTCGGCTATCGGGAAAAACACAGCTGGGGTGTATTCCTTTGCTTCAACGCCATGACACAGCTGCTTCTGAATCTGCTGCTCGGCGGCGCAACGATGGATTCGTATGTGCTGTTCGGTTATTATCTGCTGGAAGCGGTGATTGTGATTTTTGAAGTGCTTGCATACTGGAATACCCTGCGGGAAAAACGGGGACGCAGTATCCCCTACGCACTGTGTGCGAACCTTGCAAGTATGTATATCGGCGGTCTGATGATTGAAAATCTGCCGCTTGCGTTATAACAAAGGAGAATTCAAAATGGAACTGTTAAAAAAAGAATTTATTTATAATCCCGAAACCCTTGATATTCCCATGTCCGGTCATGCGGCAACGTTGATCCGCACAGACTACGGCATCCTTGCCGCGTGGTTCGGCGGTACCTACGAAGGACGGGACGATGTGCAGATCTACGTTGCACGCCGTTCGGACGCCGATGGAACATGGTCGGCACCACAATGTGTATCAACCGTCGAACCGATTCCAAACTGGAATCCTGTGCTTTATGACAACGGCGAGGAGATTCTGCTGTACTATAAGCGCAGTAAGAACATTGATTCATGGAATACAATGTTCACGACTTCGCGCGACGGCGGTTATACGTGGTCAGAGCCGCGCCGCCTGTGCGAGCACGACATCGACGGCAGAGGTCCTGTCAAGAACAAGCCGATCCGTCTGTCCAACGGTACGATTCTGGCAGGTGCATCCTTTGAGCAGGGACCGTGGCGCTGCTTCTGCGATATTTCTGCCGACAATGGTTACACATGGGAGGAAACGCCGTTCATTCCTGTTCCGACGGAGGACACGGAGGTGATTCAGCCGTCGCTTTGGGAGGACGATCGTGGCGTGCATATGCTGGTGCGCTCCAAAAATAAAAAGATTTTCCGCTCCGATTCCACGGACTTCGGCAAGACCTGGTGTACGTTTTACGACAGCGGACTGCCGAACAACAACAGCGGTCTGGATCTGGTCAAGGTATCTGATAACCGCATCATCCTCTGCTGCAATCCCGTGACCGAGGGACGCACACCGCTTTCCCTGTTTGAAAGTACCGACAGCGGTGATACGTTTGTGCGGCTGTTTGATCTGGAAACCGAACCGGGTGAATATTCCTATCCCGCAGTTATTACCGACGGCAAGTATCTCTACGGCGCATATACCTGGAAGCGCGAAAAGATGGTATTCTTCCAGTGCGATCTGACAGAATGACGGAGCAGAGGAAGTTTTTTTGCAGGTGGCTGATCCCTGGCACGGCGGTACTGCTTCTGCTGGCGGCGATGTTCCTTTGTTGGCAGCATCTGACATCCCCGCGCGCTGTGATCTGGGCCGGGTCGGACCTGCAGGGTGATGGACGCGACGGTGCTGTGCTTTCCCGGCTGCTGGAGACGGCAAAGAAGAACGGATACCGTTCAGTTGACGAGGTACTGTTTCTCGGCGACTACAGCAGTGCCTACGATACCGAACGTTCCGCCGAGGGCATCGGTATTGTCTGTGACAAAATCCGCCGTGCGTATGCGCTGGATGCCGATGATATTCTGTTTTTGCAGGGCAACCACGATCCCGAGGACACGCCGGGGCTGGATTCCGGCGGTGCCT
The DNA here is from genome assembly GCA_015064785.1 of Oscillospiraceae bacterium. Classification (GTDB taxonomy): domain Bacteria; phylum Bacillota; class Clostridia; order Oscillospirales; family CAG-272; genus RGIG3925. Next base: position 37,056 of record SVRM01000003.1, on the reverse strand, counting down.
ATGAGCGGTCGGATTATATTGTTTATCTGATTCATGAAGGCGATTTTCCGGCGTTTGCCGATGAGGACAATGCGTTTCTGATCGAGGAAACCGCAGCGGCGCTCGAGGCTTATCTGACGGAAAAAGCGGAGGCAGGTGAGACACGTCCGATCTTTGTGATGACGCACATTCCGCTTCATATGAGCTGGCGTGAGGATAACCGGTATGCCGCATATCTGGTCGATGTACTCAATCGTGCCGGTGCAGCGGGGCTGAATCTCATTGTGCTGTTTGCGCACAACCATTCTGATGATTATGACAGCTATCTCGGCGGGTCATGTATTTATCTTGCACCCGGCGATCCGATGCCGGTTCCAGACGCAGAGGCGGAATACGGGACGATGCGGTACCATATGACCGATCTGCACTTTACCTACCTCAATGCCGGCTATGTCGGCTTTACCGCGACCGGTGAGGAAGGGGAGACGCGCAGCTGTACTGTGTTTGCCGTTTACCGTGACCGTGTGGAGCTGACACGCTTTGACGCAGATGGTGTACACAATCTCAAAAATGCCGGAACACCGGGGATTCTCGATGGTGGATGGACGCCGGATCTGACGGTTGTACCGGGGAAGGTTATCATTCCTTTGAAATAAGAAAAGCCGATGTGCGGTTTGACAACCGGCATCGGCTTTTGGTTTACAGTTTGTGTGTAACGATTCACATGCTTCTGAGCAGGGCCGTGGCGGACGACAGCCAGACCTCCTTATAGGTCGCATTGATGCCGCACGGCCAGAAGGGTTCATCTTCGTTGCCGTCCGTCTGAATGCCGACGGGAACCGCACCCTCGCACCGTCCGAGCAGGGCAAAGTACGGTTCTGCGCATCGGCCGCCGTATCCGTAGACCATCGACTGACGGAACGGATTGGTGCCGAGTACAAATAGAATCTGCCGGTCGGCGATTGCGTTCAGCGCAGGATCCTCGCAGACCTTTGCCAACGCGCGCAGGGATGCCGCCTGAGACAGGAAGATGACGTTGTTTCCGCGGAAGGAGAACCAGACGGGGAACTGCTTTACATACAGTCCTTCACCGATCTGCGTACCGGCGTAAATCTGTTCCTTCTGCTCGGCAAGTGTACTGTCAAAGTCGGCAAACAGATGACAGAGCGAGAAAATTTCGCGGTTTTGGGGTGTGTCATCGGTTTCCGACAGCGCATAAACACCGGCTGGAAGCATCCCATAGGGGGAGGCATATGAATATAGCTGCTTGAAATAGCCGCTGTATGCGTCGGCAGCTTCTCTGACACGTGCGCTTGCCGCGGAATCCAGCGGAACGGATAAAAGTCCTGCCAGTGCCTCGCCGTAGAGGTATTCACGCGATTGGTGTGTGAAATGCGTTGGCACTGTCAGCGATTCATCACGGCAGAAATATCCTGTGATCGGCAAAGCAGAATCGCGCATCTGGGATGAGAGAAGTACCGCGATGTGCGGCCGCAGAGCGTCAAGGTACGCCGGATTTTCCGTCAAACGGTACAGCGATACCGCACCGACGATTGCCGCCGCCGCATACAGGGACCGCGGGGAGGAATAGGAATGTTCAAAGAAGATCGGCAGCTCCCGTCCGTATTCTGCGTATCGTTCTTCGGCATACGCAAAATCCTCGACGGCGGCACGAGCCTGTGCATCGCGGCGGGCGGAGTCGGTTTCTGCCATTGCCGCCTGTGCTTCGATTGCGGAAAAAAGATAGTTTTCAAAGGCGTGATTGTGGACACGTGCATAGCAGTCGTCCATGGTGCCGATGACACCGTCGGTCCAGCGCGTGATGCCGGCAGAGGTGGCGCGGTATCCGTCACCGAACCGCATGGACAGGATAAAGTCCATGCCCCAGCGGGATTCAGCCAGAAGAGCTCCCGCACAGGACGGAGCATGTCCTGCGGCACGGAGCAGGGCGGCGGCGGTTTCTGCCGACTGCAGTGTCTGCTGGGACAGATCTCCCGCATCGTGCCAGCCGCCGTGGTAGGACTTTACAACGCCGTTGTGTTCGGCGACAATATCGGCGTGACAGGCGGGATGATGTCCGGCTACCGCACAGCCGCATCGCTCGGCAGAAATGAAGGTGAGCAGCTTTTCCGACAGTGCCGTTTGAAATGCTTCCCGTGTGACAATCGGGAAGTCGTCGGTTGTGACATTCCCGGCACACAGCGCATAGGTACCGCATTCCGTGACCGCAGAAAAATCGAACAGCCGGTAGGTCTGTCCCAAAAAGACAACTGTCTTTGCGGGCAGGGTGCATTCGGTGTTCCGTGTCCGGTTGAGGACAGCAAAGCTGTCGCACGGAATCTGCGTTACGGCGATCTTTTCGCTGTCGGCAGGATAGCCTGCAAAGGAATAGGCGATGCGCTCGCCGCAGTCCCAGCCGTGACACGGCTCGGGATCGCTGATATGTGAGAGGGTGACATCGCGCAGATACACCGTGGTATCGGGCAGATCAAGACCGAAATCGCCGTTGAGCGGCATGGAGATGGTGATTGCGTCACAGCGGTCTGCGGTCAGCTCCGGAAATTCCCAGATCACCTCGCACCACTGTCCTGTGACAAGGGACGCCTGATGGGTGCCGCTTCTGCCGAACGCATCTGGGATCGGATGTGCGCCGCTGCTTTGGATGCCGCAGTACAGCATCGGTGCGGGAATCCCGGTATCAACGGCAAATGCCGAAAAGGTTAGTCGGTTATATGCAGAAAGATCCCGGCCGTCAAGGTCTATGACCATGGTACAGGAACCGAAGTTGCAGTAATCACCGTCGGGAGGACAGTGGTGTGCCGCCCAGTTGTCATGGGTCGGCGGTGCGGACAGTACCCAGGTACCGTCGTCGCGGGGAGACAGGGTGCCGCGTCCTGCATGGCGCGGTGCGGATACGGACAGCAGGTCTAAGACCGTTGTTTGCTTCTTTGCCGCCATTTCGTCGTGCAGATAAAGCATGGCGTGTTCTCCTTTCATCCGGAAATCAGATGGAATCGGGTGCGGCATCGGTGTCGCAGAAAATGAGCAGGTTAGGATGGGACTGCAATACCGTCGCCGGAAGATCGGTGGAGATGGGACCGTACAGCGCATCGGTCAGTACCTGCTTTTTGTGTGCGCCGTTGGCACAGAGCATAATGGTCTTTGCATCCATGACATCGGCGATGCCGAGCGTCACGCCGCCGAGCGGAACATCATCGGGGGTGCCTGTCTCGCGGCGGATGCGTGCCTCCAGATAATCGTGCATGGAGCCATGGAAAGCGCGCTGGGTAAACGGGGTTCCGGGCTGGTTGAAGCCGATGTGTCCGTTTTCACCCAGTCCAAGCTCAAGCAGCGTGATGCCGCCGCGGCGTGCAAGCTCGGCACGGAAGGCTGCACAGTCTCGTTCCCAGTCATCCGAGGTCAGCGGCAGCATCAGAAAATTCTCCGCCGGAATGCCGAGATCGTTGACACATTCATGCTCCAACATCCAGATACAGCTGCCGAAGTAATCGCGGCTGACACCGGTGACCTCGTCCAGACCGAAGATCGTGAGGCGGGAAACATCAATGCCGTGTTCGTGCACCAGTGCAGCGAATCTGCGATGGATGTCGCCGGTGGTGCGTCCTGTGGACAGACCGATGACCGCATCGGGTTTGTCGCAGACGGTGCGGAAAAGCACTTCGGCACAGGCATCGGCAAACGTATCGGGAGATACAGCGGTCAGACGGTACGTTTTCTTTTCTGTCATGGGCAGGTCCTCATTCAATTCCGAGAACGGTATAGCCGGCATCCTCGACCGCGGTCTTCAGCACCTCGTCGGCGACCTCCGCTGTCAGCGTGACCACAGCGGTGCCAGCCTTGAAGTCGGCAGTCGCTTCTGCAACGCCCGCCAGTGCTTCCAGCGCCTTTTTTGTGTGTGCTTCGCAGTGCGGGCACATCATGCCTTCGATTTTCATGGTTTTTGTCATTGTGGTTTCCTCCGTATTTGTATTGATTGTGATTGGTGACTGATCGGTGATTTTTGGTGTGGGGGACGCATCGGGGACGGTATTTTTGGCGGGTTTGTGCCGGCGGATATCAAACAGGTTGAGTCTGAGCGCGTTGGAAACGACGAGGAAGCTGGAGATGCTCATTGCCGCGGCACCGAACATCGGGTTCATTTCCCATCCGCCAAGCGGGATGAACAGACCTGCCGCCAGCGGAATGCCGATGATGTTATAGCCGAATGCCCAGAACAGGTTCTCGCGGATATTCTGCAAAACCGCGCGTCCGAGACGGATGGCGGCAGGAACATCGGAGAGGCGGCTCTTCATGAGGACCATATCGGCCGAATCGACCGCGACATCGGCACCGGCTCCGATGGCTATGCCGAGATCCGCACGGGTCAGCGCAGGGGCATCATTGATACCGTCGCCGACCATGGCAACGTGACCTGTTTCCCGCAGACGGCGGATGACCTCCTCTTTGCCGTCCGGCAGAACGCCTGCGATGACTTCATCAACACCGGCGGCAGAACCGACTGCAGCCGCGGTTGCAGCATTGTCACCGGTCAGCATGACGACGCGGATGCCCATTTCCCGCAGCTGGCGGATGGCCTCGGGGCTGTCCTCCTTGACGGTATCAGCAGCGGCGATGATGCCGAGCAGCCTGCCGTTTTTGGCAAAGAACAGCGGTGTCTTTCCCTGTTCTGCGAGGGTTTGTGCGGCGGAATGGACGGACGCGGAGATGGGCGTGGACAGAACCGATGCGATATACCGCAGACTGCCGCCGCACAGCAGAGCATCACCGCACTTGGCACGCAGACCGTTTCCGGGCAGGATTTCAAAATCGGTGACATTGTCGGCGGGAATGTCTTCCTCCTCTGCCTGACGGCGGATAGCACGGGCAAGCGGATGCTCGCTGTTTTTCTCAAGCGATGCTGCACAGGAAAGGAGCATTTCCGCGGAAATACCGTCTGCGGGCAGAAGATCGGTCACCGACGGCTCGCCGCATGTGATGGTGCCTGTTTTGTCAAGTGCGACGATAGTCACACGTCCGGCACTTTCCAGCGATGCGGCGGTCTTGAACAGAATGCCGTTTTTGGCACCGACACCGCTTCCGACCATGATCGCAACAGGCGTTGCCAGACCGAGTGCACACGGACAGCTGATGACCAGCACGGAAATGCCGCGTGCCAGTGCAAAGCCGAAGCTCTCACCGCAGAGCATCCAGATGCCGGCGGTCAGAAGGGCAATGAGCATGACAGCCGGAACGAAAATACCGGCGACCCGATCGGCAATTTTGGCAATCGGTGCCTTGGTCGCCGCCGCATCCGAGACCATCCGGATGATCTGTGACAGTGTGGTGTCCTCTCCTACCCGTGTCGCTTCACAGCGCAGAACGCCGAAGGTGTTCAGGGTCGCCGCAGATACGCTGTCACCGACCGCCTTATCGACAGGAATGCTCTCACCGGTCAGCGCTGCTTCATTGACGGCACTCATACCGTCTGAAACAATGCCGTCAACCGGAATTGCCTCGCCCGGACGGACTACAAAGACATCGCCCTTGTGTACCTGCGCGATGTCCACCTCGGTTTCCTTACCGTTTCGGATCACGCGGGCGGTTTTCGGCGTCAGGCGCATCAGACCTTTCAGTGCATCGGTCGTTTTTCCTTTGGCACGGGCTTCCAGCATTTTGCCGACGGTGATCAGTGTCAGAATCATGGCCGCCGATTCAAAGTACAGATTGTGCAGGTATCCGTGTGCGCCGGTCATATCGCCGGTCTGCACACAGGCGGACATGGCGTACAGCGCATAGGTGCTGTAGACAAACGCGGCCGAAGAGCCAAGCGCAACGAGTGCGTCCATATTCGGGGCGCGCATCCACAGGCTTTTGGCACCGCCGACAAAAAATTTCTGGTTAATGACCATGATAACAGCCGACAGAAGCAGCTGTGTCAGCCCGAGCGCGACGGGATTGTCCGCAAGGGCGGCGGGCAGCGGAAAGCTCCACATCATATGTCCCATGGAGACGTACATCAGAAGGAGTAGAACGATCACAGATGCGATCAGCCGTTTTTTCAGCAGCGGCGTTTCGCGGTCGGTAAGTGCATCTGCTCCGGTTGGAGCGGAGGCGGCAGACGCGGTGTTGTCCTTTGTGGATGCACCGTAGCCTGCAGCTGTGACCGCGGCAATGATGTCCTCGGGGGATGCCGATCCTTCCACGCCCATGGAATTGGTCAGAAGGCTGACGGCACACTGCTCGACTCCCGGTACCGCATTGACGGCTTTTTCCACGCGGGCGACACATGCCGCACAGCTCATGCCGGTAACGTTATATTGTTTCATCTGGTATTCCTCACGTTTATTTCATCAGTTTTTTCAGCGTATCGAGAAGCTCATCCACAACCTCGTCTTTTCCTTCGCGCAGATCGTCTGCGACACAGGTGCGGATGTGGTTTGAGAGCAGCTCGGACTTGAAGGCGTTCAGCGCCGCAGAGACTGCCGCGGCCTGGGTCAGAATGTCGGTGCAGTAGGTATCCTCCTCAACCATTGTGCGGATGCCGCGGATCTGACCTTCCATGCGGCTCAGTCGGTTGCAGAGCGCACGGATTTCTTCCTCGGATCGATGTTTTTTCTTTTGACAGCAGGTGTCGGACATGGGTGAATCTCCTGTTTTGCAGATTTCGGCGGTATCGTACCGCCTGTTACTATTATATACCCCCCGGGGGTATTTGTCAAGAGGAAATTTCCTGTATCTGAAATTTTTACAATGCTATTGCAACTTCGGGGAAAGTGTGATATACTTAAATCAATACCGAATATTACGGAAAGGAACTTATGACTATGTTGAAAATTTTATCCATCGGCAACAGCTTCTCTCAGGATGCACATCGCTATCTGACCCGGTTTGCAAAGGCGGCGGGTGTCGATATTATGACCCGGAATCTGGAGATCGGCGGCTGCTCTCTGGAACAGCACTGGAACTATTTCAAGAACGATGAAAAGAACTACGCACTGGAAAAGGACGGTGTCTGGGCGGCAAACGAATACACGCTGACGCAGGGACTCATGGAGGACGAATGGGATATCATCACCATTCAGCAGGTTTCCCAGAATGCGGGCAAGCCCGAGACCTTTGAGCCGTACCTGCCCAACCTTCTGACCGCAATCCGTGCGCTGTGTCCGAACGCAAAGCTCTATTTCCAGGAAACATGGGAATATGAAATCGGTTCGACACATTATGCTTTCCCGGAATACGGCTGTGATCCCGATGTCATGTTCGAGCGCGTGAAGAAGACCTGCCGTGAAAAGGCAAAGGAAAACGATCTGACAATCATTCCGTCCGGTGAGGCGATTCACGCGGCAAAGCAGCTGCCGGAATTTGATCCTGCCAAAGGCGGGCAGTCTCTGTACCGCGACGGATTCCATATGCATCTTGTTTACGGACGCTACCTTCTGGCATGTGTCTGGTTCAAGACGCTGCTGGGCAGAACACCCGTCGGCAACAACTTTATGCCCGATGATACGCAGGAGGGCGAGGTTGTGAATACCGAACTGCTTGTCAAGCTGCAAAAAATCGGCGGCGCTTACTACGGCGATTGATCGGACAGAGGAGAGTGGAATGTACAACGACAGTGTTTTTCTTGAAAATCCGAAATTCAACTGGGCATTCCTGGCGCATCTCGGATATAATATGTGGGCGGACCCGGTCAGAGACAAGCGCGGTGTTCCCGGTATTCCGCAGAACCTGACGCAGGTCTGTGCCGAGGATCATCTGCGGTTCGATCTCGATCTGTGGCACAAGACGACGAAGGATCTGGCGGCGGCTGGCTGCAATATGATCGTTCTCGACATCGGAGAGGGGCTGCAATATGAAAGCCATCCGGAGATTGCGTGCAAGGGTGCGTGGTCGAAGGACATTTTACAGGAGGAAATCTTCAATCTGAAGATGCTCGGCATTGAAGCGATTCCGAAGCTGAATTTCTCTGCCTGCCACGACGAATGGATGGGTGAGTACGGACGCATGGTGTCGACCACGCCGTATTACCGCTTCTGTGAGGATGTGATTACCGAGGTCTGCGAGGTGTTCGGTCATCCCAGACTGTTCCATCTCGGTATGGATGAGGAAACCTACGGCCATCAGAGCCTTTATAATCTCGTCATCATCCGCCAGGCAGAGCAGTGGTGGCACGATCTGAACTTCCTTGTCAGAACGACGATGCGCTGCGGCGCAAGACCGTGGATCTGGTCGGACTATATCTGGCATCATGAAGAAGAGTTCCTGCGCAATATGTCCCGTGACGTGCTCCAGTCCAACTGGTATTACGGCGGCTTTGAAGCAGAGGATGAAGTTTATCTGCGCGGCTTTGATGCGCTGGAGCAGGGCGGCTATGAGCAGATTCCTGCCGGCAGTGTCTGGTCGTGGAAGGGTAATTTTGAGCGTATGATCGATTATACGCTTCCGCGCATCGGCGGTGACCGTCTGGCAGGCTTTATGCAGACCGTCTGGCGTCCGATGATGCCCAATTATGCCGAACGCCAGCAGATGGGTACAGAAACACTCGGCGCGGCAAAAGCGCGTTATGAGGCGCTGACTGCGGCAAAGTGATGCGGACACTGTCTTCGGATGCAAACTTTGTCGGACGGTTTTCGTGGATTTCCCGGCTGTTCTGTGGTATACTGTAGGAGAGGACGGATGTGTCCTGCTCCGCCGAGAACGCCTGACAGATGCGGTGCATGTGAGATACCCGTATCCCGAATGGACGGAGACTGCCGTTTCCGTGGTGTCTGGGTCAGTGTCTGCGGAACGTCGTGCGGGAACTGACTGCACTGCGGCAAAGACCGTCTCAAATGATTCAAAAACCACCCCGATGCGATACAACAGATCGCAGCTCGGGGTGGTTTACTGTTTGTGATCGATCAATGTCCTCTGTGCGGACGTCTGGGCGGAACATACGGTTCAAAGACGAGCGCGTCCTCCTGCGCAAAATAATCGCACAGCCAGTCACGGCGGTCCTGAAGCCAGTCGCACAGATCGGCGACATGTTCGTGCCATGTGGTGAAGGAGAAAATTTCCTCGGTGAAGTGCCAGAAGTATTCCGACATCGGCCACACCTCATAATTGCGGTCAAAGGCGTCGGTCGGCATGTCAAGGAAGGATTTGGCGTGGGCGATGGTTTCGTCGATATACGGCAGAAGCTCGTTCCAGCGCGCAATGGCAAGGGTACGGAACCATTCATGGTTGGTGATCTGCGTATACCAGACATGACGCTGGGAGAAGCCAAGCTCCCGTCCGACGTATATGCCCTCATGCCCGCCGTTGTCCAGACTGCTGTTGTTGCCGGCAGCAAGGTCGAAGTCCCAGAACGGACCGAAGACCATTTTCTCGCCGGGCTTCTTGTGCATATAGAACGATGACCAACCGGCATCCAGATTCTTGAACAGCTCCTCAACGATATAGCCGTTGACAAACGAGTCAAGATCGACGAGTGTCTCCAGCGTATCACGGTCCCCGGCACGGATGGCGGCATCCACGTCGGAGATATAGTTTCTGATGTAGTCAAACTGTGCGTCGTTGAGGATATCGTTCTTGACCAGATAGGATTTGCCTTCCACGTAGAAGTAATTGGTTTCCTCGTTGGCGTATTCATCCATTTCCACAAGGAATCCGGCGTCCTCCGCTTCGGGATCGGCAAGCGTATTCTGTCCGATGTCAACGCGGTGCGCATCGACCTGAATCTGCTCGGCAAGCATATAGACGCCGTGGTACGCACCGTTGAGATACACCTCCACATGCCGTGCGGAGTTGTTGAATTCCATATCCGGAATGCGGTTGATGAGGTCGATGGCAAGATAATTGCGGAGCATGGAACGGTCGGCGTGGTTTGCCATCAGAATCCATGTGCGGTCTTCTGCCGTGCCGAGGCCAAGCAGCTGCTGCTTCTGGTCAAAGCGCAGACGGTAGGATTTTTTGTTGTAGGTCCAGGTACCGTTGCCGCGCCCCTTGATTTCTGCCGCCGCACCGGAAAGCTCCCAGTCGACATTGCCTGTATTGCAGACAGAAACAGTTGCGCCGATGTAGGTATCCTTGGAGGTGACATCCTTGCCGGTTTCCGTCGTGATGGAGATGATGGGCAGATTTTTGCGGTCATAGGAAAAGTTTGCGGTGACGGTTTTGTCGGCTGTCCCAAACAGATCGGTGCGGGTTGCCTCCTGTACACCGTCGCTCCAGCCGGAAAAGACATAGCCGTATTTCGGTACCGCGGTGACCGGCTGTGCTGTCTGGGCGCCGGGTGCACCGTGCTGGGAGGTCCAGCCTTCGAGCCGTCCGCCGCCGGTACGGCAGACCTTGTATGTGATTGCGGTTTCCTCCGGTATTGGGGCAGGCTCCGTACCGACCGGGGTATCAGCGGAGCATGCGCAGAGGATACAGAGCAGCGCCGTGATAAACAGCAGCCGCAGAATACGCAGTCCCAGTTTCATAATCGGTTGTTCCTTCTTTCTTGTTATGTGATACATTGGTATTGCTTACCGTCTCTGGCGGATGGCTTCTTCAAATGATGCGTCGGATGCAAAGCAGTCATCCAGCCACGCAGCCCGTGCGAGGAGCCACTTGCGCAGTGCTGCGGTGTGTTCCTCCCATGAATCCAGAGCCATGATATGCTCCGGCTCCTGATTGATGCGCTGTCCGAAGATGTCCCATTTCTCAAAGTTTCGCGCAAACGACTGCGGTGCGGATGCGGTGATGCTGTCAAGATAGGCAAGATTTGCCTCAATGTGCGGACGGATTTCCACCCAGCGGGCAATTGCCGCTTTCCGGAACCATGCCTGCCTTGTCAGCGCGGTGAACCACGGATGGTACTGGTCAAAGCCGCGGCGGTATCTGCCGGCGTACAGTCCTTCGGCAGAACCGTTGTCCAGGCGGTGATCGTTGCCGGCCGCAAGGTCAAAATCCCAGAACGGACCGAGAATCAGTTTCCCGCCCGGCTTTTTGTACATATAAAACGAGGACCAGCCGACATCGATATTTTTGAAGTATTCCTCCAATAGATAACCGTCGATGAAGGAATCCAGCTCCACCAGTGCCGCAAGTGCATCGCGATCACCGTCCTGCACGGCTTTGTCTGCTGCGGCAATGTAATCCTGAATATAACGGAACTGTTCGTCTGTCTGAACCTCACTTTTGACCTGATACCGTTTGTCGCCGACGCGGAATTCATAGGGCGGCTCGGAATAGCTGTCCAGCTCCACAAGGAAGCCCGCATCCTCTGCCATCGGATCGTAGCCGGGTTCCTCCGCACCGATGTCGACACGCGCTGCATCGACCTGAATCTGTTCGGTCAGCAGATAAACGCCGCGGTACTCGCCGTTGAGATACAGCTCCACATGTTTGCAGGAGCTGTTGAACACGATGCCGTCCAGACGGTTTGCCAGATCAATGGCGAGTGCATTGCGCAGAAGCGTCTGGTCACAGTGATTCGCCATCAGAACCCAGGTGCGGTCGGGTGCATTGCCAAGCCCGAGCGGCTGCTGCTTCTTTGCAAAACGGATACGGTAGGACAGCTTTTCGTGTGTCCATGTCGCATTGCCTCGACCGCGGATTCCGGCGGAAACCCCGCTCATTTCGTATTCCGAGGCGCCGGTATTGCAGATGGAAACGGCGGCACCGACGTAGGTATCCTTTGAGGTGACGTCGTGCCCTGTGGCGGTGGTGATGGAGACAATCGGAAGCTCCCGGCGGTCAAAGGAGAAATTGGCGGTGATTGTCCTGTCGGTATCCCCGAATCTATCGCGGCGCACCGGTTCCGTAACGCCGTCGCTCCATCCGGAAAAGACAAATCCGAAGTCCGGGACGGCAGTGACCTGCACGCGCGCGTCAGTTCCGGGAAGTCCCGTCTGTGTTTTCCAGCCCTCCAGCCGTCCGCCGGCAGCGGTATGAATCTGATACTGGAGCTTGACAGTACCGTCATCCGCCGCGGTTACGGCTTCCGCAGACGTGGTTTCTGCGCATGAATGCGATGTCTGATGGCATGATGTACAGAGACAGAGGAGAAGAATCACAATGGCTGCATACAGACATCTGCGGTATTGCGGTTTCATTTATGTACTCCTCTCCTCGTTTTGTTCCATTATACCATATCACAGGGCTGTTTGTCAATTCCCCGATGTTCTCGGATGAAAAAAGCGCGGGAATGTATCACAAGATACATTCCCGGATGAGAATATTCTGTACGATTTATTCGCCGATTTTATAGGTTGTACCCTGTGGGGTGTCAATCAGCGTGACTCCCTTGGCAAGCAGCTCAGCACGGATTTCATCGGCACGGGCAAAGTTCTTTGCCTTCTTGGCTGCTGCGCGTTCGTCGATGGCGGCATAGATTTCCGCAACGAAGGGATCTTTCATCGCTTCTGCTTTTTCCGCTGCTGCTTTGGCTTCCGCCGCTGCCTTTTCGCGTGCAAGAGCTTCGCGCTTTGCATCAGCCGCCGCGATCAGACCGACAGACAGGACGGTATCAAAGCGTCCGATCAGCCACAGCTTGTCTGCATCGGAAATCTTCGCTTTGAGGACATCGTAAAGTGCGGTGATTGCCATGGCGGTGTTCAGGTCGTTGTCCATGGCATCGGCAAAGGCTCCGAGCTGCCGCTCGCAGGCAGCTTCGTTGACCTCACCGCCGGGGACGAGGGCGGCAATGCGGTCGATGAGCTTGTCATAGGCAACACGCGCGTTGTCCAGACCCTCCCAGGAGAAGACGAGCGACTTTCTGTAATGCGACTGCAAGCAGAAGAAACGGTAAACGAGCGGATCGTAGCCCTTTTCCTCCAGCAGGGAAACGGTCAGGAATTCGCCCTTGGACTTGGACATCTTACCGTCGTTTGTATTGAGGTGCAGGACGTGGAACCACTGCGAGCACCACTTGTGACCGAGATATGCCTCGGACTGCGCGATTTCGTTGGTGTGGTGCGGGAATGCATTGTCGATACCGCCGCAGTGCAGGTCGAGGTATTCGCCGAGGGTGTTCAGCGAGATTGCGGAGCATTCGATATGCCAGCCGGGATAGCCGACGCCCCACGGAGAATCCCATTTCAGCTCCTGATCGTCGAACTTGGACTTGGTGAACCACAGAACGAAGTCGCACTTGTTGCGTTTATTGCCGTCTTCTTCAACGCCCTCACGGACGCCGACAGCCAGGTCTTCCTGATTCTGTTTGTTGAAAACGTAATATTCCTCGAGCTTGGATGTATCGAAGTAGATGTTGCCGCCTGCTTCATATGCATAACCGTCGGCGATGAGCTTTTCGACCATTTCAATGAAGTGATCGACATAAGACGTTGCCGGAACGACGATTTCCGGAATTTTGATATTGAGCTTTGCGCAGTCTGCAAAGAACGCATCGGTGTAGAACTGCGCGATCTCCATGACGGTCTTATGCTCGCGCTTCGCGCCTTTGAGCATCTTGTCCTCACCGGTATCGCCGTCCGAGGACAGGTGACCAACGTCGGTGATGTTCATTGCGCGCTTGACATCGTATCCCGCGTAGGACAGGTACTTTTCCAGCACGTCCTCCATGATATAGGAACGGAGATTGCCGATGTGTGCAAAGTGATATACGGTCGGACCGCAGGTGTACATCGTGACCTTGCCCGGCTCATGTGTGACGAATTCGTCGCGTGTGTGTGTCAGAGAGTTGTATAATTTCATGGGTGATTAGTCCCCTTTCTGAGATTCTTCGTTTTTCATGCGCTCGATTTCCTCTTCCAGACGGCGCAGCTGCTCGCGGAGCTTGCACAGCTCCTGCGACACAGGGTCGGGAATGTGGACATGGTCGAGGTTTTTGTTTGCTTCGCAGTTGATTTTACTGTTCTTGCATTTGACGACGCGCGCCGGAATACCGACCGCCGTACAGTCCTCCGGGATCGCTTCGAGAACAACGGCACCTGCCGCGATTTTGGCATTGTCGCCGATTTTGAACGGACCGAGCACCTTTGCACCCGCGCCGACCATGACGCCGTTGCCGAGCGTCGGGTGACGTTTGCCGGTATCCTTGCCGGTACCGCCGAGGGTTACGCCCTGATAGAGGGTACAGTTGTCGCCGATCTCCGCCGTCTCACCGATGACAACACCGGCACCGTGGTCGATGAAAAATCCACGTCCGATGGTTGCACCGGGATGGATTTCAATGCCGGTGATTGCCCGTGCCGCCTGGCTGACGGCGCGTGCTGTGAAGAAGTGTCCCTTTTTGTAAAGTCTGTGCGAGACCTTATGTGCCAGCACTGCGTGCAGACCGGAGTAGAGCAGCAGAACCTCCAGATCGGAGGTTGCCGCAGGGTCGCGTTCCTTGACGACACGGACTTCGTCGCGGATTTCGTCAATCGCGGCGATGACTTTGTCTGCTGCCGGAATGACATCTTTGTTTTTGCGGATCTGACTGCCTGCCCAGAGGAAGGTATCACGGATGTCATTTGTCAGACGAATGAATTTATTTTCAGGAGTTGATTTTGACATAATGTTTCGCTCCTATTTTTCGGAAGATAAAAATCCCAATGATAACAAAATAAGTATAACATAAATCGGTGAACAAATCAAGAGGTTTGCCGAGAAAATCCCGTCAGATGAAAAATAAACCCTTTGATTTCAAAAGTTTTCTCACCGGGGTTGCAATCGGGGGGCATCTGTGTTATAATGGTGAAAAATGAACAAGGAGAATTCACTTATGTACCGTGCAAATCCCGCCCGCTATTCCAAAATGCCCTATAACCGCCTCGGACGCTCCGGTCTGAAGCTGCCTGCCATTTCCCTTGGGCTGTGGCAGAACTTTGGCGTGACGACGCCGATGTATACCGTCGAGGAGATGATTCACACCGCGTTTGACGGCGGCATCGTCCACTTTGACCTTGCAAACAACTACGGTCAGCCCGTCGGCGGCTCGGCGGAAGAAAACTTCGGCCGCGTCATGGCCAATTCCATGCGCCCGTACCGCGATGAGCTCTGCATTTCCACGAAAGCCGGATACGGCATGTGGGCAGGTCCTTACGGATGTGACGGCGGCTCGCGCAAGTATCTCATTTCCAGTCTGGACCAGAGCCTGAAGCGGATGCAGCTGGACTACGTCGACATTTTCTATCACCACAGACCTGACCCCGATACGCCGATGGAGGAAACCGCGATGGCACTCGACCAGATCGTTCGCTCCGGACGTGCGCTGTATGTCGGTATTTCCAACTACAACCGTGCGCAGACCGCCGAAATGCTGTCTCTCCTGCGTGAGCTGAAAACGCCGTTTGTCGTCAATCAGCCGTCGTACTCGATGCTCAACCGCTGGATCGAATCGGACGGTCTTGATAAGCTCGCGGTGGAAGAAGGCTTCGGTCTTGCCGTCTTCTGCCCGCTGCAATCCGGTCTTCTGACGGACAAGTATCTGGACGGTAATATCCCCGAAGGCTCCCGTGCGTCGAGAACCGAATGGCTGCGCAATGACGTTCCGCGTCAGGTCGCCCGTCTCAATGCGCTGAACGAAATCGCACGTCGCCGCGGCCAGTCGCTTGCGCAGATGGCACTGGCATGGTGTCTGTCCAATCCCGCTGTTACCACCGTTCTGACCGGTGCGTCTTCAGCCGCGCAGATCAAGGAAAACCTTGGTACGCTTGACAACCTGACCTTTACCGATGAGGAAAAGGCGGAGATCGAAGCACTTCTGTAAATGATTGAAAAAGTACGGCACACCCGGAGGTTCACGCACCGGGTGTGCTGTTGTTTTCAGCCGATGCCGCGTGCGTGCAGAATCGATTCCGTAAGGTCGGGAATGACGGAAAAATCACAGACAAGCGAATACGGTTTCCCGATTTTGTCATCCATTGCCATCGGGGCAAAGGTGATGTGACGGCGGGTATGGAGCGCGGCGATGTTCTGAAGATTGGCAGACAGCGCATCGTTGGAGGCGAGTCCCAGCAGGACGGGACGATCGGCACGCAGCTGTGCCTTTGCCGCCATTGTAACAGCGGTGTCGGTGATGCCGTTTGCCATCTTGGCGAGGGTGTTGCCAGTACATGGCGCGATGATGAGCAGATCGAGCGGTGTTTTGGGTCCGAGCGGCTCGGCGGCAACGATGGTATGAACGGTTTTCCTGCCGCAGATGCTCTCCAGCTCACGGATCAGATCCTCTGCCCGCCCGAACCGGGTGTCAGTATCATAGACGATTTCCGAGACAATCGGCAGAATGTCATGACCGCGTGCGCGCAGAACCCGCAGGGTATCGACCGCACGTGCATGTGTGCAGAAGGAACCGCAGAGTGCATAACCGATCATGGGTTCCCTCTTTCTTCGTTCAGCATCTGCCGGATGGTTTCGCCGATGATGCGTCCGGCAGTGACAGGGGCCGTTTTGCCGGGCAGAGACAGCGCCCAGACAACATGGTATCCGTGGGATTTCGCCCAGTCGTGGTCAAATCCGCCCGGCGCGGAGGCAAGGTCGAGCAGCAGGACATCGTCCGGCAGACGCGAAAGAAGATCGGCACCGATAATCTGCTCGGGTACGGTATTGAATACAATGTCAAAAGCAAGCGGAGCATCGCCGCCGGTCAGTGCGGAAAAGGACATCGGAATCTGTCCGTTGGCATCGATCCATGCAAGATCCTGCGGTTTCCGTGCGGCAACGGTGACGACGGCACCGACGGCAGACAGTGTTTTGGCCAGTGCTTTTGCGACACGTCCGTAGCCGAGAATCAGACAGCGCGCGCCGTGGATGGTGTAGGGAACCTCCGCCATGGCAATTGCAAGTGCGCCTTCCGCCGTCGGTACGGCATTGGCGACAGCAAGCTCCTCGCGCTGGAGGTAGTCGGTGATGGTGATGCCGCGTGCCTCGGCAAGTGATCGGACGTGTGCGCCGACCTTGCCGCCGACCACGCGCTGTCCCGGTGTCAGCGCATCAAAGACATCGCGTAGCAGAACGGTATGGCGTGTCAGCGGACAATGCAGACGCTCGTCGTCCTGCGTGACGGGAAGCGGCAGTACGATCAGATCTGCACCGCCGACCGCGGACTGCAAATCGGATGCGCGCGTGACACTGCCCCATTCTCCGGCGTAAGTATCCATGGCGTACACGGCGACCTCGTAGCCTTCTGCCGCAAGCGACCGTGCAGTAATCATCTGGCGCAGATCTCCGCCGAGCAATGCGAGCTTTCTCGGCGGAGATGCGGATGCGGGAGTGGTTGTCATACGATCAGACCTCATTTCAATCAGCTGTCCCAGAGGCATCTGTTTTGCACCGGGACTCGTCATCATTGTATTCCCGGACAGCAAAATCGGTGCGGCATCGGCGGAACCCTTGACAAGATTTCGGTTTTCCGCTATAATATTGACATATCAGAATATAATCGATTGCAAAATTGCATTTTGCAATCGGTTTCATCGGGCTGACGCATAGCCAACGAAGTTGCAGCGCAACTTCTGAAGAAATGCACAGCATTTCTTCGGGTGGCATCCCTTTGGTCGCTTTGAAGGTGTCTTTTTGGGCGGGAAACCCGCCCAAGCGACGCAATTTGTTTATATATCGCCCTTTGGGCGATGAAGGTAGGCAATTTTGCAATTGCCTAATATCAGAATGATTGAGGAGGTCCCAAACCCTATGACCGCAAAGGAACGTTTTTATTCGCTGTATACCGAGAAAATTACGCGGGACGGTGCCGATAAGCTCTTGGACTATCTCGCCTCACCGGGATGCGACTTTTTTTCGGCGCCTGCATCCACACGTTTTCACGGCGCATATGAAGGTGGACTGTGCGAGCATTCTCTGAATGTGTACGACTGTCTGTGCGATTATATGCACCGCGACCGTGTACGTGAGCTGTACGGGCTGACCTGCTCCGAGGAGACACTTGCCATTGTTTCGCTGCTCCACGATGTCTGCAAGATCAACTGCTACAAACCGTCCTTCCGCAATGTCAAGGATGAACACGGGGTGTGGCAGAAGGTGCCGTCCTATGAGTATGAAGATGCGCTTCCTTACGGACACGGCGAGAAGTCGGTGTACATTCTCTCCGGTTTTCTGCGTCTGACCCGTGAGGAGGCTTTCGCCATCCGCTTCCATATGGGATTTTCCGGAACGGAGGAGGTGCGGCTGGTCAGTGATGCCTTTGAAAAATTCCCGCTCGCCTTTGCGCTGCATACGGCAGACATGGAGGCAAGCGTCTTTATGGAAGGGAAAACGAAAAAATGAATCGGTTTTATGATGCGCTTCCAACGGCTTTTTTTGATGATGCGCCTGTCTGCATTATCGTCGGGGCGGGGGATCTGGGTGACTATGAGATCGCACCGGGCGGGGATGATCTGGTCATTGCGGCAGACGGCGGATACCGCTATTTACAGGCGGCCGGTGTGCGCTGTGACCTTTTGATGGGCGATCTGGATTCTCTGCCGCCGGATACGGTGATCGGCACGGAAACCAGGCGCTATAACCCGATCAAGGATGACACGGATACCATGCTGGCTGTCCGGCACGGACTTTCGCTCGGCTATCGGAAATTCCTGCTGTTCGGTATGTTCGGCGGCAGATTTGACCACACGGTCGGTACCTTACAGACGGTGGCGTTTCTGGCGGAAGCCGGTGCGGCGGGCTATGCCTTTGAGCAGACACAGGACGGTCGGTGTGCGTCATACATCACTGCCGTGAAGGATGGCACTCTGACCTTTTCCGACCGTGCGCGGGGCTATCTGTCGCTTGCAGCCTGGGGTGGGGATGCCCACGGTGTGACGCTGGAGCATCTGAAGTATCCGCTTTGTGAGCAGACGCTGCAGCCGCACGTGGCGCTGGGCATATCCAATGAATTTCTGCCCGGAGAGACGGCGCGTGTGACAGTACGGGACGGACTTTTGCTGGTGGTGAAGCCGTTATGAGTACCTTGCTTACAAAAAAGAAAGCCGCAATTTTTGATTTGGACGGGACGCTGCTCGATTCCATGGGCGTTTGGCTGGAGGTGGACCGGGTCTTTCTTGCGCGGCGCGGGATTGCGCTTCCGGACGATTATGCCGCCGCGATCTCGCCGATGGGATTTCCGGCTGCCGCGGCGTATACGAAAACGCGGTTCTCGCTTCCCGAGGATGAGGCATCCATCATGGCGGAATGGCACGCGCTTGCCGTGGATGCGTATGCCAATCATGTCGGGCTGAAGCACGGTGTTCGGGACTATCTGACCTCTCTGCGCCGGCGCGGCATTCCGTTTGCCGCGGCAACCGCATCGCAGGCGGTATTCTATCTGCCGGCTCTGCGGAGACTCGGGATCGCAGACTGGTTTTCGTCGATTACGGAGATTTCCGAGGTGTCGCGCGGCAAGGGCAATCCTGATATTTACTGGCGTGCCGCCGAAAAGCTCGGACGGGAGGCTTGCGACTGTGCCGTCTTTGAGGACATTGTTCCCGGCGTGCGCGGGGCATCGGCCGGCGGCTTTTACACCATCGCGGTATACGACGCGCATTGCGTCAATCCGGAGCTTCTGCGCGCGGTTTGTGATCGGTATATTTTCAGCTTCTCCGAGCTTTTTGCGGATGATGTTTTCTGAAATGCAAAACAGTGTGACTGCAATTTTTGCGGTGACACTGTTTTTTGCGTTTGCCGAATCAATTCGTGTCTCCGCGGCATACAATGGTATCGGGACGTGAGCGGGATTGCGGTCGTCGTTGAGGCGCGGATCCCGTCGGATTCCCAGAAAGGCATTTTCCGCCGGTTCTGCATGAAAGCGGTGCGGATGGGAAATACTTTTTCTGCGGGGCAGAGTGCCGCTGAGGGACAGCGGATCATCGGCTCCGGGATTGCAGTAAAGAATCAGGAGTGTGAATTTCCGTGCAGATCAGACGCGGTGATATTTTTTATGCCGACCTGAGTCCTGTGGTCGGTTCCGAACAGGGCGGACTCAGACCGGTGCTGATTATTCAGAATGATGTTGGAAACCGATACAGTCCTACGGTGATTGCGGCGGCGATTACCAGTCAGATGACAAAGGCGAAGCTGCCGACACACATTGATGTGTTTGCGGACCGGTTCGGACTGGCAAAGGATTCCGTTATATTATTGGAACAGATCCGGACGATCGACAAGCGGCGTCTCAAGGAGAAAATGGGACACCTGGACGACAGCGTGATGCAGCGGGTCAATGAGGCCATTTCCGTTTCGATCGGACTGGGCGGCGACCGGATGCACGCAGGGCAGCGTGCCGCAGTACCGGCAGATGCCGCACATGCACCGGCACCTGCAGCAGTGGCATCGGTTGCGCCCGGAAACGGCGGCGAGGTACAGAACGGAACGGCGGGCGGCGGTCACTGATACGGACGGCATCCGGCTGTGACGGTGACGGTGATACACACGTTTTCCGGCGGATGCATAGACTGAAAGTGACGGCAGCAGTGACTGCCGCAGAAAGGGTGAGTTCTGCCATGAAGGTCGTTGTTGTGAAATCTCCCCGTATGCTGACGCCGCTGATCCGACGGCTGTTCCATATTCCAAAGGTATGAAATCAGACGAAGCGCACGCAGAACTTCCCACAAAACGGAAGTGCCGTGCGCTTCTGTTTGTCTGATCTTAGTATAACGATACACCGGCTTTTGGTAACGTTTTACAGCAATTTTCGTAAAGCGTTTTACACAGGCTGTTGAAAACTTTTTCGCGTTCTGTTCTTAACCTGTTTTTTGTCGAAGTCGGCTGTCGAAGAAGAAAAAATATTTTGAAAAAAAGTCAAAAATATTCGGAAAATAGTTGATTTGTGGAAATTTCTGTGTTATAATATTGCCATGCGGAAAGTTAAGAATCGATATGCTGTTTTTGGAGGTCGGTTCGTTTCCCGCTGTTTTTTACAGAACGATTCAAAGGCAGATGTGACCTCATCATGTGAAACGATGCACGACTTGCGTGTAAACGTTACACACAGAACGATCGAACGGGTCTGTACCACGACTGTATCCGAACAAGGCGGCTCGGCGCAGTGTACAGTTTCCGTCGGTTTTTTTGCGGATGGAGAAAATCACATCCCGATTCTGTCAGCCCGCAGTCAGAATCGGTACGCCGTTTCTCTTTTACCGTCCGATGCGGAGTCGCCGCCCATGCAGTCTGAGAGACAACAGTATGAATAAATTAGATGCGATATCCCGGCGAAGCAAAGGAATGCGCGCGCTGGTGCGTCTTATCAAAACGGCGATCACAGGCTGCGGTGCGTGCGTGCTGATTGCGTCATCCACACAGCTTCAGTTCGGCGGTGTGACCTCTTACGCACTGGACAGTGATTTGCAGGCGGGACCGAATGCGTTCTCCGCACAGATTCCCGAGGTTGTCAGCATGACCCTGCTGGCTGAGCAGCCGCTAAACGAAGCCGATGTTCTTGCCCTGTTCCCGCCGGAGCCGGTGGTAACGGAAGAACCGGTCGAAATTGTATATGAACGTCCGTCGCTGCGTGTTCCCGAGGGTTGGACAGGGAACGCGGTTACCTTTGACGAAGAAGGTTCGCCGTATCTGTACGGCAATCCCATTGCACCGATGACTGCAAAGACAGTGAGCGGTACACCGGAGAAATCCGACCGCGCCGACAAGTCATATTTCGCCGAGGATACGCTGTTCATCGGCAACTCGCTGGTCGTCGGTATGCAGAAGGTCGGTGTCATCGATACAAAATATTATGCCAACATCGGCATGTCGGTAAAGCAGTTCTTTGAAAAGCCGATGTTCTTATCCCCAGACGGCTCCGGAAAGCTGATTACGACCGCAGAATCGGTGGTGCGTGACGGCGATTTCCGTCGTGTCTATTTGATGTTCGGTGTCAATGAGCTTGGCTGGCCCGGCTCCTCCGCATTTTTTGATTACTACGAACGGCTGATTGACCTGATTCTCAATGTCCGTCCCGATGCGGTTATTTATGTGCAGGCACTGACGCCGATGAATGAAGCGGTATATGCCGCAAGTACAGAAACCCCGTCCGAATACTTCACCAACGCCCGGATTGCGCAGTACAACGAAAGGCTGTCGGCACTGGCGGAACGTAAGTCGGTTGTGTATCTCACCCCCGGCGAGGTGCTTGCGGATGAAACCGGCAGTCTTCCCTCCGACGCGACAACAGACGGCATTCACATGAATGCCAACCTCATCCGCCGCTGGGCAGAGTATCTCTATACGCATACAGTCGAGGATGTCGATCCCGCGCTGTTCTATCAGACCGAAGAAATCACAGAATAACACGGAAAGCGATTCCGCTCAATGTGAGAGAATCGCTTTCTTTGACCAAACGGATAACGAAAGGAAGAATTCCCATGATGAAACTGAAGCTGACCGCAGCGGCTTTGCTGACTGCCATCGCCCTGACTGCTGTTTCCTGCGGTGGTGATCCCGCTGTAACCGATACCACCGATACTGCCGCAAAGACCTCCGATACCGCCGCTGTTACCGAAGTGCAGCCGATCGATGTACCGACGCTGGCACAGACGCTTGCCGCTTCCTGTGCGTTCTCCGAGGAGCTGATGCTCAACAATGCATATCTTGAAAATCACCTCTTTGGTTTTATGACGCTTTCTGACAGTTTTGTATCCTATGCGGCGTATGTTCCGGCGGGAATCACACCCGAGGAAGTGCTCGTATTTGAAGTAAAAACCGAGGGGGATACCGCGGCGCTGGTTGACAAGCTCAATGCCTATGTTACATATCAGATTGAGCAATACTCGGATTACGCGGCGCATCAGGTACCGAAGCTGGACAATCCGGTCATTACAGTCAAGGGCTGCACCGTTGTCTATGTCATTTCCGAGGACAATGCGGCAGCGGCTGAGACAGTCAAAGGACTGCTTGGCTGATATACATACACGAATACAAAATAATGAACACCACGGAGTTTGCGTTCCGTGGTGTTTTTGTCATGTGATTATGTTCTGTATTTCTCCAAAACCGCTTTGTAATCGGGATTGTGCAGCAGCTCCGCGCGTCTTCCGCCGGCAGCATGGATGCGATAATCCAGGTTGAACTGAAACAGATTCTCCCGTGCGCCGTGACCGTAGCGATCAAAGGCATGGTCAAAGGCATCGTTTCCTGCCCGCAATGCCTGTGTTTTCTGCTTTGCGTACAGATTCTGATCCATCAGCGCGGTGACCTGTTCATCGGTGCCGCCGCGATAGGAGAGATCGTTTTCCATTCTTCCAAGGAACGATTCTGCAAGCATCAGGAAGAAGACTTCCCCGGTTTCCTCAAAGGCGTGCAGAAGCAGATTCCCGCAGTGCAGGGCATGATCGGTCTTTTCCTGCATGGAACGGTTCGGATCAAAAAAGACGGTTCTGCCGAATTTGTCAGCCGCAAAATCTGCTAATTCATACATATTTTTCTGCACATGGAAGTAATATTCGTCGGTATCCTTGGCAAACAGCTGCTCCGTCTTTTGACCCCATGTGGAGAACCAGTCGGGGAATTTGGTTCTGTAAATTTCCAGTGCTTCGTCTGTTTTTCCTTCTGCGTGGAGAATTTTTGCGCGCATATTCCATGCGCTGTGCCGCAGATTTTCATCGGTACAGCCGTCCAGAATTTTAGAACAGATGGAGAGGAATTCCTCCTTGTGTGCGATCAGAACGGCAGGATCGTTGTCTGCCATGTCACCGCCGATGTTCCACATATAATAGTGCATGATGCGGTAGTCATTGGGGTAATCGTGATACGCCTGGACGATGATTTCGCGTGCTTTGGCATAGTCACGCAGCCAATGCTGCCGGTAGAGGGCGATCACATCCTCGATTTCTGCTTGGATTTTTTCTTCATTGTAGCCCATCAGCTCATCCAGCGTGACACCGAAATAGTAAGCCAGCGGCTGCAGCAGTGTGATATCCGGGAATGTTTCGCCGCGTTCCCATTTGCTGACCGCCGCACAGGTGACATTCATTGCCGCGGAAAGCTGCTCCTGCGTGATGTTTTTTGCGGTACGCAAGCGCTTGATATTTGCTCCGATTCTCATTTCCATAGTGATTGCTCCGATTTCGTAAGAGTAAGCCGACGTCTGCTTCTGCTTCTATTATAGCATAAATCACGCATTTGTAAAGGGAACAAAAGGAAACCGGATATGAACCGCAGGTTGAAATTTTATCGCGGGGAGACCGGGATTGCTTCCATGGGGGGATTTGGCATTGCCTGTTATGAAGCCTCGTTTTGCGGTATCGTGCCGTCATTCCGCCAGAAACGCCTTGAAATCCTCCCGCTCCCGGATCACATCAAAGCATGCGCCGGAAAGCCACCACCGGAATCTGTCGGTGAGCCGGTTTTCCTCAAGCGAACCGTACAGGAGCAAATCTGCCGAATTGTAGTTGAGCAGATTGAAAAACGGGGAACGGTACGGGATGGCGGCAGGTTCTCTCATGAATAAGTCATCAAATGCCTGTGCGTAAGACCGTGCCTGCTTCAATGCGTCCGCTGCTTTTTCCGGCGCATGGTTGGCGTAAATGACCGCTTTGTAAACATAAATGAGAAACAGCTCATCGTAATAGCGGTTGTATTCGCCCCCCGGAAACAGCATATGAATCAGACCTTCGGCGCAGTCGAGAGATTCCATGCGCTTGAGGTTGGGGTTCTGGGGGTCTGCTTTTTCGATCAGAATCCAGAGCATCCCATCCAGGTGTTCCATCAGAATCTTTTGGGAATGACGTTCTTTTTCCTCTCCCGTCAGCGCCCAACCCATGACGGTCTTTTTGTCAAGCACAGGCGCATCGGGATACTGCTCTGCGTATCGGACAGCCTCGTCGTTCCGGTGCAGACCGGACAGATTCATCACAATCCCCGCAAGTGCGCTGTTTTTCAGTGTTTCGTCATCCGTGTTTTCAAACACAACCCGCTCCAGCCTCAGTGCTTTTTCCAGGTCTTCGTAAAAGGCTTCCTGCGTCGTGTAATGCTCAAACGCATCCATATACTGACAGTTTGCCTGCCATTTGACATACTTCAGCTCTCCCGGATAGTCCCTCGCTGCCTGCCGGGCGATTTCCAGCTGTCCGGGATGGTGTGCTGTCGCATACAGCACCTCGTATTCCTGTTTTCGTGCGTCCTCCTCCGATGCATCCATGCCGAGCAGCTCGTCTGTCGTTACGTGCAGGAGCTTTGCGAGTGGTACGATCAGCGACAGGTCGGGACTTGATGCGCCGCTTTCCCATTTGCTGACCGCTGCACAGGTGACATTCATTGCCGCGGAAAGCTGCTCCTGTGTGATGTTTTTTGCGGTACGCAAGCGCTTGATATTTGCTCCGATTCTCATTTCCATAGTGATTGCTTCGATTTCGTAAGAGTAAGCCGACGTCTGCTTCTGCTTCTATTATAGCATAAATCACGCATTTGTAAAGGGAACAAAAGGAAACCGGATATGAACCGCAGGTTGAAATTTTATCGCGGGGAGACCGGGATTGCTTCCATGGGGCTGCTTTTTCAATCAGAATCCGGGGCATTCCTGCGGCGAACTGCAGAGGAGGCCGCGAAAAAACGATTCTCGTAACGAAAGCAATGCCGCAGAACAGCGGATGCCTGATTGCCGCGGCACAGGGGATGCAGGCGGATATTCCGTTTGAAAATCTATGCGAACCGGTTGATACTGCAAACGAAATATGATATAATATATGTACATCATATCAAGTGAGAAGGGGTCAGAACCAATGACACAGATTCATTTCCCAAAATTTACATCCTCCGATCAGGAACTGGACATTACCTACAATTACCGCTGTGAGGTGTACCGGCACCACGTCAAAGAAACGCCCGACGGATATGTCATTACAGAATTTCTTCCGGACGTTCCGTGGAGCGGAAAATACAATACCATCAGCTGTGCCGCAAGCCATCATTTCCGTGACGGCAGATGGCTTCACGAAACGTATCTTCTGGAGGAATACGCAAAATTCTGGTGTACCGCGGGCAATCCCCGTCTGTACAGCTTTCCGATTGCAAACAGTGTTGCCGTGCTGGCCGATGTCACGGGCGATGATTCCACAGCAGAAGCACTGTATCCGCAGCTCAGGGAAATTCATGCCGCATGGGATGACCATAAAGTCGATGGCGGGATGTACCGGCAGAGATGTGACCGTGACGGTATGGAATATTCCATCTCCGGCGACGGTATCCGCCCGACCATCAATGCCTACATGACAGCGGATAAATTTGCGCTGGCACGGATTGCGGACAAAATCGGAAATGCAGATGAGGCGCGTGCATACCGTACCGAAGCAGAAGCATTATCCCGTCAGATCAACGAAACGCTGTGGAATGAGGAAATCGGAATGTTCGGTGTTGTTTCCGACGACGGTATCCGTCAGAATGTACGGGAACAGATCGGTTATGTCCCGTGGATTTACGGTATTCCGACGACAGGTAAGGACAGCTGTTTCCGATATTTGCTGGATCCCGACTGTTTCCTTGCGAAATACGGTTTGCGCACGGCGGATGTTTCGCATCCCGAATATAACAAGCCATTTGACCATGAGTGTCTTTGGAACGGACCTGTCTGGCCGTTTGCGACATCGCAGACGCTGACCGCGGTCATTGCTTATCTGCATACGGAAAAGCAGCCGAAGATCACTGCGGATGACTTTATGCGCCTGCTTTTGCAGTATGCATATTCCCACAGAGATACCGACGGCTCACCGTGTCTTGACGAAAATATGGACCCCGATACCGGTATCTGGCTGGCACGTGAGATCATGCGCAGCTGGAACCGTCCGGGCAAGGACCCCACACGCGGACAGCACTACAACCATTCCTCGTTCATCGACCTTGTCATGACCGGTATCTGCGGCATTTGTCCCGCAGAGGGCAATCACCTTGTAATTCATCCGCTTGGGACGTCGCTTGACACATTCTCTGTCTCTGATGTCCATTACCACGGACACACGCTTGCGATCGTATGGAGCAAGGCATCCGGTCTGAGCGTGACCGTTGACGGCAGCCGTGTATACTGCTGCGATGCAGACGGTGAGATCCGTCTGGAAATCGATCTGTAATCAACGAAACAGGATAAAGGAGAAAAGCTATGACCTATAAGACAGGCTCTTTCACAAAATACGGAGACGGTCCCGTCTTCGGCAGCAAGGAAACCGGAACAATGTTTGATGCATATGTATGGAAGGATCGCGGCAGAATCCGTATGGATGTATCGTGGCGTCCGCAGAAGGCGCTGGCGGTCACGTTTTCCGATGACGGCATTCATTGGGACGAGCCGCAGATCACACTCGAATGTGATCCCACGACCGGAGAAAACGATCTGAACCGCAACTGTGTCATTCCCGATCCGCATGGAGAGGGCTATCTGATGTGGTATTCCAGCCAGTACTGGGAGGGCTCGTATGGAAAATCGTGGATTGGCATCGCGCGCTCCGATGACGGCATTCACTTTGAACGCTTTTACAAAGACCCCGTTCTGGTGCCGGAAATGGATTTTGAAAAGGAATCCGTCATGAACCCGTTTGTCATGTTTGATAACGGCAGATTCCGTATGTGGTATGCCGCCGGTGAGACCTATGAACCGAATGCCATCTGCTATGCGGAATCCGATGACGGCATTCATTGGGAAAAGTACGCAAACAATCCGATGTTCTGCTGTGAACCGGAAAATGAATATGAACAGAACCGCATCGGTGCCGTGCAGATCCTGAAAGAGGAAAACAGTTATCTGATGTTTTACATCGGTTATCGGGATATCCATACCGCCTGTATCTGTGCAGCACGTTCCAAAGACGGGATCACGGACTGGCACAGAGTTGCCGAAAATCCGCTGGTCACGCCGACGCCCGACACATGGGACGAGCATTCCTGCTATAAGCCGGGTGTTATCCGCACAGAGGACGGAACCTATCATATCTGGTATAACGGACGCCGTAACCGTGAGGAATTCATCGGATATGCGACGGGAACGATCGCAGATGCGTAAGCTATCATCCGTTCTTTGAGCGGCAGTGCAACCTGCGGTTGAGATGTTCCGACAAAAGAACACCGCCAATGGTAATGGTGTGTATGCTGCAGATTTTTTGACTTTTCCATGCAGAAAATGAGAGTTTACTCACAAAACGAGATGTTGCAATTTGCTTTTGCTGTTGGTATAATATAAGTGTAAGCTTACGGATACTTCAAAGGAGATGATGAATTGAACTCTACTGTGTTTTCCGAAAATATGAAAAAATTCAGATTGGCAAAGAAATATACACAGGAAGAGGCTGCGGAGATGCTGTGTGTAACAGCACAAAGCGTATCACGGTGGGAGTGCGGAAATACTCTGCCCGACGTGCTTCTTCTTCCCGAAATCGCTAAGCTTTACGGCGTTATGGTGGATGACCTTTTCAAAAAGCAGTCCGTGGCTTACGATAATTATGCCCAAAGATTATCTGCGCTCTACGAAGTCAGTAATGATCCCGAGGATTTTTTGAGGTGTCGTCTCGAATATCAAAAATTGATGAAATCAGGCGAACTCTCAACATACGATAAATGGGATTACGGCTGGCTTCATATGGAGATGATGTATTATTGCAAGGATGAGGCACTCAAATGGTTTGATGAAGTGCTGTCCGACAAAACGGAAAAGAATGTGCTTCCGTACAGACGCGCTGCGACAATGAAACAGTGTATGCTCTTTGCTTTTGGAAAGGGAGATAAAATTTTGGCAGAGCGTCAGCGCGAAATGGACGAGGCACACGGTGCGCTTGACGAGCGGGAATGGTGTTTGCTGATAGAAGCGTACGACCGTGCAGGACAATATGAAAAAGCGCTCTCTGTTTGCAGGGATGCAATGCAGAAATTTCCCGATTATTGGGAATTCCATTTTCTTGCGGGGATTGTTTATTGCAGCTTGAACGAATATGAAACGGCGATCGCATATTTTGAACAAGCAGGAGAAATGGGAACTCCCTTTTGCGATGAAAAGTATCAGATTGCGTGGTGTTATCGGCAGCTTGAGCGATTTGAGGATGCATACCAAATCTATCGGGACATTGCTGATATTCATCGGAAAAACGGATACGATGTAGAGGCTGAACAGGCATTGGGTTATGCGAAAGAAATTGAAGGCAAAATCGAAAAATGAACATAACAAAACACCGCCAAGGGGCAACCCTTGGCGGTGTCTGATCTATTTTTGTTTTTGTATGATAAATCGGATCAATCCAGCTCCTTGACGCCGGTATACAGCTCGTAATACCGACCGCCAAGCGCCAGCAGCTCGTCGTGGGAGCCGCGCTCGATGATCTCGCCGCGCTCCAGTACCATAATGGCATCGGAGTTGCGGACGGTGGACAGGCGGTGCGCGATGACGAACGTTGTGCGGTTCTTCATCAGACGCGCCAGACCGTGTTCGATGTGACGCTCGGTACGGGTATCGACGGACGAGGTCGCTTCGTCCAGAACGAGGATCGGTGCTTTGGAGATTGCAGCGCGGGCAATGTTCAAAAGCTGACGCTGACCCTGTGACAGGTTCGCGCCGTCGCCTTCCAGCATCGTCTGGTAGCCGTCGGACAGACGCATGATGAACGAGTGCGCCGAGGCGGTCTTTGCCGCCGCGACAACCTCATCGTCCGTCGCATCGGGTCGGCCGTAGCGGATATTTTCCATGACCGTGCCTGTAAACAGGTGCGTATCCTGCAATACCATCGCAATGCCGCCGCGCAGGGAATCCCGTGTGTAATCGCGGATGGAGATACCATCAATGCGGATTTCGCCCTCCTGAATGTCGTAGAAGCGATTGAGCAGATTGGTGATGGTCGTTTTTCCGGCACCGGTGGAGCCGACGAACGCGATCTTTTGACCGGGTTCTGCCGTGAGGGTGATATCGCGCAGAACGACCTTGTCGGGGTTATAACCGAAGGTGACATGTTCAAGCTCGACACGGCCGGGGGTATCCGCGGGCATGATCTGTGCGCCTTCGCGGTCCGCCTCCTCCTGCGGCTGATCCATGACGGTGAAGACACGCTCTGCACAGGCAAGCGCGGAGAAGATCGTCGCCATCTGTCCCGAAATCATATTGATCGGCATCGAGAACTGGCGGGAATAGTTGACAAAGACGACAAGACCGCCGACGTCAAAGCGTCCTGCAAGACACAGAAGACCGCCGATACCGGCTGTCAGTGCGTAGGAGATCTGTGAGGTGTTGCCCATGATCGGACCCATAACACCGCCCCAGAACTGTGCACGGAACTGCTTGTCGCGCATATCGTTGTTCAGCGCGGTAAACTCCTCAACGCAGATGTCCTCATGATTGAAGACCTTGACGACCTTCTGTCCGGAGACAGATTCCTCGATGTAGCCGTTGACCGCACCGAGTGCCGCCTGCTGACCGGAATAGTACTTCGTGGACAGCTTGGCGATGGCACCGCCGCCCTTGGCAAAGATCGGAATAAATACGATTGTGATGATCGTCAGCCAGACATTGGTGTACAGCATCATGGCAAATGTACCGATGAGGTTGATCACGCCGGAGACCATACCGGTCAGGGAGTGGTTGATCATCATGTCGATGGCGTCGATGTCGTTGGTGAAGCGGGACATCGTCTCACCGGTCGGTGTGCCGTCGAAGAAGCGGACGGGCAGCTCCTGTACAGAATTGAACAGATCACGCCGCAGCGCCTCTGTCGTGTTCTGCGAGATCTTCAGCATCAGACGCGCCTGCACGTAGTTGGTCACGATACCAACTGCATAGACGCAGGCCAGAATGAGCAGGGTATGCAGAAGCGATGCAATGCGATCACTTGCTGTCACGGTGGTGTCGATCAGCATATTGAAGATCGGCTTGAGCTGATATCCCGCATACAGCGAAGTCAGCGTATTGGTAATCATAAAGAGGAAGACCAGCACCAGCTGGAAACGGTATTTTGCGACATAGGAGAGGAGCCGTATGACGGTGGCACGCATATTTTTCGGTTTGCCCTTTGCACGGACACCGGGACCGCCGCCGCGTCTGGGACCGGGACCGCCCATCGGACCTCTGCCGCCGGGAGCACCGGGCTTGCCTGCACCGGAATACTGCTTCTGCAGCTCTTCCAGTGAACGGGTGCCTGCTATGGTTTTCTGCGTATTCATTTATGCCAGCACCTCCTTTGCTTCACTTTGGTTGTTGGATTCCATCTGGGAGGCATAGATTTCCTGATATTCGGTATTGGATGCGAGCAGCTCGTCGTGCGTGCCGATACCGGTGATGCGTCCGTCATCCATGACGATAATCCGATCGGCTTCACGGACGGAGCCAATGCGCTGTGCGATGATGATTTTGGTGGAATTCTTCAGCTCACCGCGGAAGGCTTCGCGGATGCGTGCTTCCGTTGCCGTATCGACGGCAGAGGTGGAGTCGTCGAGAATCAGAATTTTCGGCTTTTTGAGCAGGGCGCGTGCGATGCACAGACGCTGCTTCTGACCGCCGGAGACGTTCGTACCACCCTGCTCGATTTCGGTTTCATAGCCATCCTTGAACGCGCTGACAAAGCCGTCTGCCTGTGCGTGGGACGCGGCGGTGCGCATTTCCTCCATGGATGCGGTCGGATCGCCCCAGCGCAGATTGTCGGCAACGGAGCCGGAGAACAGCGTATTCTTCTGAAGCACCATACCGACGCCTTCGCGCAGGTGGTAGAGGCTGTAGTCGCGGACATTGACACCGTCAATCAGAACCGCACCCTCGTCGGCATCGTACAGGCGCGCGATCATCGAGACCAGCGTTGTTTTGCCGCAGCCGGTGGAGCCGATGATGCCGACGGTGGAGCCGGCAGGAATGTGCAGATTGATATGATCCAACACGGATTCTTCGCTGTTCTTATAATAGCGGAAGGAGACGTTTTCAAACCGGATGTCGCCCGACTGTACGGTGCGCGTGTCATCCGCTGCCGTATCGGCGATGTCCGGTACCTCGTCCAGAACCTCGGAGATACGCTTTGCCGATGCCATCGCACGGGACATCTGCACAAACATCATCGTGACCATCATCAGTGAGGAGAGGATCTGCGTAATGTATGTAACAAATGCGGAGAGGTCACCGGCAGACATGGTTTCGGACACCAGCATATTGCCGCCGAACCAGAGTACCGCCAGCGTGGTGATGTTCATAAAGAACGACATGATCGGGGACATAAAGATCATGACACCGGCCGCTGCCATACCGCTCTTTTTCAGCTCTGCATTGGACTTGGCAAACTTGTCGCGCTCAAACGATTCGCGCACGAAGGACTTGACGACGCGGACATTGGTCAGATTTTCCTGCACCGTTGCATTCAGTCCGTCGATTTTGGTCTGCATTGCCGCAAAGCGCGGGAAGCCGCGGGAAATGATCAGAGCAATGGCGCAAATCAGCAGCGGCATGACAACCGCCAGCACCAGCGACAGGCGCAGATTGATCGACAGCGCCATGATCAGCGCACCGATCATCATACCGGGGGAACGCAGGCACATGCGCAGGAGCGTCATGATGAAGTTCTGCATCTGAGTGACGTCGTTGGTCAGTCGGGTAATCAGCGACGAGGTGGAGAACTTATCGATGTTGGCAAACGAGTAGGTCTGCACTTTCCGGTATATGTCCTCGCGCAGGTCTGCCGCAAAGTTGACGGAGGCCTTGGAGCCGTAGTACGCGCCGCCGACACCACCGATCATCATGATAACGGCGGTAATCATCATACCGACCATCGCGGTGATAATGAACGGAGATGCGTTTTCGCCGCAGACGGAATAGATCCAGCGGACGAGGGCGGATGCTTCTTCAATCGGCTTTGCACCGACACCGTAGTCGATGATCATCGCAAGTGTTTTGGGCATCAGCATTTCGCCGACAACCTCGATAATCATACACAGCGGTCCGAGAACAAAATACGGCCAATAGGGTTTGACATATTTCATCCAGCGTTTCAATGGGTAATCTCATCCTTTCTTGGTTAACTTGGATTAAATAATTCGGAACATACAATACCGTGCATGACGGCCGGAAAGTCAGAAGCTTTCGCCGTATGCACGGTACCAATATATTATAGCAGATTTCGTGTGAAAAATCAATGATAAACGTGTGAAATTTTTGATTCGGCTCAGTTTCTTCCGCCGAAGCTGCCCTTGGGCAGATCGCTTTTACCGTCAAGCTCCGGCATTGCGGAGAGGTTTTCCTGCATCTTTGCAAGACAGCGCATGAAAATTTCCAGGTCTTCTTCGGAGATACCGTCATAGGTTGCTGCGTCGATTTCGTGGAAAATTTCGTGGGACTGGGACAGCAGGGAATGACCGAGCTCCGTCAGATGCAGTTCGTTGAAGCGGTTGTCGGAGGAAGACATGTTGCGGGTGATGTAGCCTTCCGCTTCCATCTTTTTCATCATCATGGCAACAGCTGCGGCACTGACACCGAAACGCTGCGCGATGTCTTTCTGGGAGAGGGCGCGTTCATTGGGGTTCCGCTCGGCACGTGCGATTTCGCGCAGAATGGAATGCTGTCCGCGGTGAATACCGAGCGCAGAAATGCGGGAATCCACAACGGTCTTGTGCATACGTTCCGTCTTCATCAGAGAGGAAACGACACAGCACTTGTGCTTCTTTTCATTCGAGGTGTGACACATGATGATATGCTCCTTTATGTGAAATGTTTATTTGATTTACTTTTTAATCGATAAATGATTAATAATTAAAAACTTAACTGTTCAGATTTTGATGATTCAATCTTGAATTATTATACATCGTTTTTTGTCGCTTGTCAATAGATTTGTGCAAATTAATGATAAAAACAGCAGAAAATAACATTTCATGCATTGAACGATAAATGCGCGATAATAATTTACGGAATACATGTCAATTTGTTTCGCAGAAGTCAGTTTTTTTGCGGTATCTTCTTGAAATGTTCATACATATGGTGTATACTATTATATTATAATCTGAAATTTGCCATAAAAGAAAAAGAAGGGAATCCCAATGAGAGTACTTGTTCTGAACGGACCGAATCTGAATCTGCTTGGAGAGAGAGAACCCGGAGTCTACGGTTCCACCTCGCTTGACGATATCTGTACACATCTGACTGCAGCGGCAGAAGCAATGGGCATTACGCTGGCCTTTGCGCAGTCCAATCATGAGGGTGAGCTGATCGATATTCTGCACGCCGCGCGGCTCGAATGCGACGGTGTTATTCTGAATGCCGGTGCCTACACACACTATTCCTACGCTATTCGCGATGCGATTGCGGCAATCAAAATCCCGGTTGTTGAGGTGCATCTGTCCAACATTCACGCGCGTGAGGAATTCCGTCACACCTCGGTGATTGCCCCTGTTTGTATCGGTCAGATTTCCGGTTTCGGTGCAGACAGCTATGACCTGGCACTGACAGCACTTGCCTTCCGCTTCAATCAGCAGACCCCCAGACTGGAAGAATCCAAATAAAAAACGCAGGTATCACGAAAATTTTTCGGATACCTGTAATTTTTTTTCAAAAATGGGTAGGTAATGGACGAAGACGGTCGATCGGATTTCAGAAATAAGGAGATGATGACATGGCTGACCGGGACGCGGATATCACAGAACAGCTTTTGAAACGCGACGAGGACGGCATTGCGTGTCTGCACGGACGGCATGGGCGGCTCGGTATGCAGATTGCGTACAATATTCTGCAAAATGACGCAGATGCCGAGGAATGTCTTGCCGATGCGCTGCAGGCGATGTGGGAACAGATTCCGCCGAATCATCCGGAGCCGCTGCTGCCGTATTTTCTGCGTGCGGTGCGCAATCTTGCGCTTAAGCGCCGCCGTACGATGACTGCACAGAAGCGGAGCTGCGGTGAGGTTCTGTCACCGGAGGACTGGGACACTGTCGCTGAACTGGAGCTGACCTCTGCGTGCGAGGACGACAGTGAACGCATCCGTGATGCACTGAACGGCTTTCTCGGCGGTCTGCGGCGGGAGGACAGGATTCTGTTTGTCCGTCGGTACTGGTTTGAGGATGATCCTGCACAGATTGCAGGAATTCTCGGCATTTCGGAAAATCATGCGCGTGTCAGACTGACCCGATGCAAAAAGAAGCTCCGTGCTTATCTTGAAAAGGAAGGGATTACACTATGAAGAATGTATTTGCGGACGCTGTAACCGCCATTGATGACCGGTTTATCGCCGAAGCGGCAGAAGCGGGAATGGAAATCAGGCGTGGAAGATCACACATATCCCGCCGGAAGTGGACGGTTGTGCCGATTGCCGCGGCACTGTTTGCGATGGCGATGTTTGTTGTCAATGCGGCAGCGCCTGTTGATCTCGGCTTTTATCTGGCGGCGGCGTTCGGGGACAGCTATGAAATGCTGGACGAGATGACCTCGATGCCCGAGCCCGTTGCGTACCGTTCGTCCGGCGAGGAAATCAAGCTCGAAATGAAAGGGCTTGTCGGTGACTGTCAGGTGGTCAATGTCTTTGTCGATGTGACCGTAGCGGCGGAATGTGGGATTCCCGGCGAGAAATACCGTCCGGTCATGGATTTATCCGACACGGGTCTTCCGTGGGAGACGAATCTGGCTGCCTACGGAACCTCGGCTCGTGTCCTTGGAAAAACGCAGAACGGCGACGGCTCGACGACGTATGCCTGTATGCTGTCTCTGCACGCCGAGGACGGTGTCATGGCAAGCAAATATGTCGTGACCTGTGAAGGCATTGCCGGATGGGATACGGACTACACGGATTATCATACCATGGTTGAGGGCAAGTGGACAATGGCATTTTCGCTCAATTACAATGATCTGACCGAGGTGCTGTACCCGGGGATTGAGGGTGTGATGTACGGTACGTATTGGGGAGCCGTATCGGAAGAACGCACTGCGGAGGATGTGGATGCAATCGAGGTGACGGTGGACGAGGTGCGTTTTTCACCTTTGAGCATCGGTATTTATTTCTCGGCGGATTTGAAGTATCGCGACTTTTTCAGCGAATATATGATTGAAGATATCTACCTGACAAAGGAAGACGGTACGGTTATCACGCGGCGTGATTATATCGTCGGACCGGATAAGATGCTGATTCGTCTCAAGGAAGAAGATCAGACATGGGCGGAACTCTCGGAAGACGAGATTGCAGACAATCATATCGAGCTTGCAGGCGGTGGCGGCGGTTACAATCTCCGCGAGGGAGAGCAGTATCACGGACATCATATCTTTACCTTCTCCGCACCGCTTCCGGTGGATGAAATCGAATCCGTCACAATCGGCGGACTGACAATTCCGCTGAATTAAATAACAGCCTTCGGCTGGAAATGACAACGCACGGCATGGAAATCAAACCACGCCGTGCGTTTTTGCCACGCTTTGAGAAAGCGCGAAACTGACCGTCTGCTACGCCGGAGGCGATGCTACTTTCTTTCCTGCGCGAAAGAAAGTAGCCAAAGAAGCGCGCCTGCGCTTCGGTTCGGCTGCCGCATGATGTGTCCAGCGAACCGCGAGGCACGAAGCGGCAGCAGACCTACGCTTGCTCTGGCGGAATTGTTATGCTATTCGCGCAAATTTGGCGGGATGAATATTTTTTTGCGGCTATGTGGAACTTTACCATGGCAAAGTTCGATGTATAAAAAATTTTCTCCGAAAAAATATGAAAAATGGGATGTGATAACATTTTGTTTGCAGACAATGCTTCTTTTTTGTGTTACACTGTTGATACACCGGTGTAATATCATGAAAAGAGGAGTTTGCTTTGTCTTGTTCTGAATTAAAACATTTTTGTGTAACTGTTTCTGACTTGCGGCGAAAGCACAGATTATCCAAAACCGAAATGTCAAAAATCCTCGGCATCAGCGTATCCAGTCTGAACAAACTGGAGGATGGCGTGATGCCGAGGATCTCATGTGCGGTGGTATACCGTCTGATGGATTATTTTCATTTGACGGCAGAGGAGGTGTTTGGGGGTGAATCCGGTGTGGAATGATTATACGGGGATGCTGGCATCATAAAGATGTTCCGGTGCGATATCAATATCATCATTCCATACAACAGTGCCGCATTCTGCTTTTGCAGTCATAAAAAATGACGGATTGCGCAGCTGCGCATACAGAGACTTTTCAAGAAGCGGTTTTGCGTTATAAATACGTTGTTCACCGCAGGCAAATGTCAGCTGAAGGGTATAATCTGTTTGCGGTTGAACATGCATAACAACCCATTTCGGTGTA
>SVRM01000094.1 GCA_015064785.1 Oscillospiraceae bacterium | reverse complement strand
CACCGGCGGTAAAGCCCTTGTGCACAAGCGCACCGAACCCGCCGATGAAGTTGATGCCGAGCGTATCTGCCGCGCGGTCAAGCGTCTTTGCGGCTTTGATAAAGCCGTCACGGGACAGAGCACCGCCGGCAATGGCAAGCGGCGTAACCGAAACGCGCTTGTTGACGATCGGAATCCCGTACATCTTTTCAATTTCTTCGCCGACCGCAACGAGACGCTCGGCTTTCTTTGTAATCTTGTCGTAGATCTTTTCGCAGAAACGGTCCTCATCCTCCGATACACAGTCAAGCAGGGAGATGCCCATCGTGATCGTGCGGATATCGAGGTTTTCGCCCTCGATCATATGGATCGTTTCCAGAATATCATTCATATTCAGCATGGATTTGATTTCCTTTCAGCGCATATTTCGCAGTTCAGATATGGTGCATGGCGTTGAACACATCCTCATGGATGGTGTGGATGACAAGTCCGTTGTCAGCTCCCAGCTTTTCCATCTTTTCGACAAACTGCGTGAAATCGACAGCAATCCCGTCAATCTCGACGACCATAATCATGGCGAAGTATTCGGAGAGAACACTCTGGGAAATGTCGACGATGTTGGCATGATTTTCGGCACACGCCGCGGAAACCTTTGCAATGATACCGACAACGTCGCGTCCGGTAACGGTAATAACAGCTTTCATTTGGATTGATCCTTTCTTTTTGCATTGATTTTGAATCCTTATTTATTATATTATATAGCATTTTGGCAGGAATTGCAAGGATTTTTTCAGTAATCGCCAAAGGTTTTTTCGTGTTTTCGCACAGATTCTGCTCAAATTTTGTATTTTTATACCTTTGTTGTGCATATTCTATCGGTCTTCGAATCAGAACCACCTGATTTTCTACACAGCTCGTGTATATATGCACCAATATATACACAGAAGATATGTGTTGGAGGAAAAAGATGAGGTGCAAATGCCAAGCGTTCCGGCGGATTCTGCCCATTCGTTGGCACTTCTGCCGATTTTCATGCATTTGCAATTTTATACATCTTTTTTGCAAAAAAGGCTTGACAAAACAGATTTGCCGTAGTATAATAGTTGCATAGTTTTTCCCATATCAATGCGGCTGAATTTTTGCCGCAGAATAAAATTTTACAAGGAGATCTTTCATCATGAAAAAGATTCTTACCGCCATTCTCATGGCAGCAGTCCTTCTGACCTCCGTGCTCGCGTTCACCGCTTGCGGCGGCGGCTCCTCCGAGGCAGTCCTCAAGGTCATCGATATCCCGCTGACCAACGAAGAATATGCATTCGCAGTCGCAAAGGGCGATGCTGAACTGCTCGCATCCGTCAACTCCTTCCTCGCAGAAATCAAGGCAAACGGCAAGTTCGACGAAATCGTCAACAAGTACTTCGGCGACGGTACCCCCACCGGTGTTACCTCCGCTGCGGAAGATGCCTCCAAGGATCAGCTTGTTGTCGCTACCAACGCGGCTTTCGCTCCCTTTGAATACAAGGAAGGCGATACCTACTACGGCATTGACATGGAAATCATGGCAGCGCTCGCAGAATCCCTTGGCAAGGAGCTCGTTATCTCCAACATGGAATTTGAATCCGTCTGCACCGCAGTTGCAGAAGGTATGTGCGACGTTGCGGCAGCAGGTCTGACCGTCAACGAAACCAGAAAGCAGATCCTCGACTTTTCCGATTCCTATTACAATGCTTCTCAGGTTGTCATCACCAAGGCTGACGACACCACGTTCGATGCTTGCAAGACCGTCGAAGACGTTGAAGCAATCCTCTCCGCACTGACCGCAGAAGATAAGGTCGGTGTTCAGACCGGTACCACAGGTCAGTTCTACGTCGCAGGCGACGCTGACTGGGGCTTTGCAGGCTTCCCCTGTGAATGTGTCGGCTACGAAGTCGGTGCACTCGCTGCTCAGAACATCCTCAACGGCAATGTCAAGTACGTTGTCATCGACATCGCACCTGCCAAGGCAATCGTTGAAAACACCAACGCGCTGAACTGATTGATCATCCATAATCACGTATCCCCTCGCTGACCGCGGGGGGATATCCCTGTTTATATCATACAAAGGATTCACAATTTATGCGTTTCTTTATTACTTTCCCCAAAAAATGGGATGTGTTCTATAACACGTTCGTCAACAATGGCGGTTATAAGGAAGTCCTCGGCGGTCTTCAGAACACATTAATCATTGCAATTCTCGGTCTTGTGATCGGTATCATCATCGGTACAGTCATTGCCGCTGTCAAGGTCATCCCGCCGTATAAGCGCATCACCCGCTTCTTCCAGCGCATCGGTGACATTTATGTCGCGTTCTTCCGCGGCACACCGATGGTTGTTCAGCTGCTGCTTGGCTACTACGTGCTCTTCCCGATGCTCGGCATCAATATGCCCGTCATCAATGTCTGTGTCACGATCTTCGGTCTGAACAGCGGTGCGTACATCTCTGAGATCATGCGCGGCGGTATCAACTCCGTCGATCCCGGTCAGATGGAAGCCGGACGTGCGCTCGGTCTTTCCTTTTTGTCTACCATGCTGCTGATCGTCATTCCGCAGGCAATCAAGAACATTCTCCCGACCCTCGGCAATGAGTTCATCACGCTGGTCAAGGAAACCTCGATTGTCGGCTTCGTCGGTGCAACCGACATCTGTGTCGCATTCCGCTATATCGGTACCAACAACTATGAATTCATGGTCCCGTATATCGTCATGGCACTGATTTACATCGTGCTGGTTCTCTTTATCACACTGTTGATCCGTCTGATGGAAAGGAGGCTGAAGCGCAGTGACAGAACAGCTTGACACCCGCACACCCGTGCTGCAAACCAAAGCGCTTCGCAAGCATTACGGCGCGAATCAGGTTCTCCGCGGCATCACCGAAACGATTTACGAAGGCGAAAAGGTCGCCATCATCGGTCCGTCCGGCGGCGGTAAGTCCACCTTTCTGCGCTGCCTGAACTGCATGGAAGACCCGACCTCCGGTTCCATCATCTTCGACGGCGAAGATATTGCAGACATGAAGGTTGATATCAATGTCCACCGCGAACACATCGGTATGGTATTCCAGTCCTTCAATCTGTTCAACAACAAAACCGTTCTTCAGAATATCATGCTTGCACCGGTTCATATCCGCTGCGGCAGAATCAAGAAGAACAAGCGCAAAAATACCATCACACGGCTTTCTGCTCCCTTCCGCACCATGATGAAAAAAATTGATGCCAAGCACGCGGACCGGTACGACCGTGCATTGATCGAAATCACCGAAACCCCGGCGCAGATCAAAAAAGAAGCAGAGGAAACTGCCATGCGTCTGCTCCGCCGCATCGGTCTGGAAGAAAAAGCAAATGTCTATCCATCTACCCTTTCCGGCGGTCAGAAACAGCGTATTGCCATCATCCGCGCGCTTGCCATGAATCCGAAGGTCATGCTGTTTGACGAGCCAACTTCCGCACTTGACCCGGAAATGGTCGGTGAAGTTCTCGATCTGATCCGTCAGCTCGGCAATGAAGGTATGACGATGATTATCGTCACGCACGAAATGGGTTTTGCACGTGAAATTGCAGACCGTATTTTCTTTATCTCTGACGGTGTCATCTCAGAACAGGGATCTCCCGACGAATTTTTCGACCACCCGAAGAATCCGAGAACCATTGAGTTCCTGTCTAAGGTTCTTTGATTTCACAACCACATCATAATCCAAAAGGGTTATTGCATTGTTCATCCAAGTGCAATAACCCTTTGTTCTTTTTTCGGAATTATTCTTCTGTGTATTCGCGGTAGAACAGCGACAGAACCTTTTCCTGGAGTGCCGTCTCATCGACATAATACTCCATAAATTCATCGCCGACTTTTGCTTCACCTGGAATAGCATCCGTTCCGCTGAAGCTGTATTCCTGAATCTTTTCGCTGAGGCGTGCCATCTGATGCGCTGTTAAATCGGTATGGATATACGGAGAAACATCTTTCACAAGTTTTGTTTGCAGATCACTGTCTGCCGACATGTTTTCCAGATACACCGTCAAAAGCTGTTCCATATACTGCTTCTGGCGCTCCATACGTGCAAGGTTGGTCTTATCTTCCATTGAACCGCGCGCACGGATATACGTCAGCGCAAAGTCGCCCTTCAGTGTCACCTCGGTTCCCTCCGTATAGGCAGGATCCACGTGCGTGAAGTCTGCAAGCAGCGGCAGCGTGATACCGCCGACGGCATCATTGATACGCGACACCGCACCCATCGTCATGGAGACATAGTGATCGATATCAATATCATACAGAAGGCGTTCCACCGTTTTTACAGTGTTATGACAGCGAACCGTTTCGCTGCTGCCGAAAATATGTCCGCGTGCCAGCTGTGTGTACAGCGTAGCGGTCGTATTATCTGCATAATCCAGCTGGTTGATGTACGCCATGGTATCACGGTTCAGGTGGAGGAACAGAACGTTCTTCGACTCATGATCCATAATTGCCAGCATCAGAAAGTCTGCCAGATGCGGATCGGTCATTGCACCGATTTCCTCAGTTGCATCCAGACCGATAAACAGCACCGTTTCAAGTGACTCTTTCGGTACATAGGCAACAGAGTTATAATATATCACAGCCTGACTGTTCTGACCGTAGTTCAAATCACCGTTGTTTTCGTCTGTCTGGTTGAATATCCGATCAAAAAACGTAAACATCAAAACAAGGATCGCAAGAATACTTCCCAGAACGAGAAGAAGAAGAAGTCCGTTTTTTTCGGAGCGCGTTTTCATATGCGCTTACCTGAAAAATCAAGCGTTCTTCTTGCGGAATACAACGACACCGGCTGCACCGATACCGAGAACCGCAACACCGGCAACTGCCGCAATCGGAACAACACCGGTCTGAGGAGAATCGTCACCGTCAGCAGGTTCATCACCGCCGGGGACATCAACCATATCGTCAGTAGAGGGTTCATCATTGGGGCTGTTCACCATATCACTGTCAGCAGCGAATGCGGTGAAGGAAAGAACGAGCAGAGTCACGAGAAGAATAGAAAGAAAGCGCTTCATTTGTAATCTCCTTTATAATTATATTTACTCTTCCCACACCGCCATAACCAGATACCGTTTGGACGGATTGCCGGTCATACAAGTGGAAAGTATGAGTACATGATCGCCGCGATACGGAAACGCCTCCAGATCGAAATTGACGCCGATGCCGCGGATCCGACGGATGCTTTCAAAATAATCGTAAAATACATCCG
This sequence comes from Oscillospiraceae bacterium, assembly GCA_015064785.1. GTDB lineage: Bacteria > Bacillota > Clostridia > Oscillospirales > CAG-272 > RGIG3925. The sequence goes on along the minus strand of SVRM01000094.1, from coordinate 7,726 downwards.
AATCGCTGAAATCATTCAGCTTGAGAATGTGGCTGGTATCGTACGGCACTGCTGCAAATACTGTATAATGTCTGATCTCACCGGGAAGATAGATTTTGATATCCGAACATTCCGAAAAGCGTTTTTTATCGGAATAAACCGATTGCAGACTGCCGAACATCGTTCCAGCACGCATTGTGTGACCGTATATAATCGTCACCGGATCGTTGAAATCCGTTTTGTTATATGCAGATTCGGTAAAGAGCGCACCGCCAATGTAATACTGACCGTCATATGCCGTATTCAGATACTTCTGATCGTTTTTGGCATTTTGCAGAACCGGATAGTCCACACGCGTACCGGGAATCTCAATCCATGCATAAATATCAGGGTTGACCTTCTTCAGCCAAGTAAAATCAAGGATCACATCCTTTTTCGGTTCGGCCGGGGCAGCCTCTGTCTGCGGCGGTGCTTGTGTGACTGTCACAGACTCTGTTACAGCCTCCGTCTCTGTCACAGCTTCTGTGATTGGTTCTGTATCCGGGACAGTTACAGGCTCCGTTTCTGTCTCTTCCGTTACGAACTCCGTCAGAGGTGTTGTTTGTACTGTATCGGTTTCTTTCACAATAGCCTGCTGCTTGAGCGCTGCAAGGCTTGCTTCCAGCATCGCTTCATCTGCGGCTGTCTGTCGGTCCTGCACAAATGCGATTCCCAGCAGAATCAATCCGAGCACAATCAGACAGACACTTGCACAAAAAAATATTTTTCTCATATCTGTCCTCCATATCGGTCGGCTTGTGCGGCAAGAAGACGGCGCAGTCCGCCTCTGAAAAACGCATCCGTTTGTTCATCGCCAAAGCGTTCGCGTATCACAGCAATCCCGTCGCCGAGCTTCTGCGGACGGGATGTCACATTGTGGCAGTCCGATCCGAGGAAATGCATCAATCCGGAATCAAACATCCGGAGTGCTTTTTGCCTGGTTGATTTTTCGTAAAAATAATCCGCATTTACCTGCATCAGAACGCCGCTGTCCGCAAGCATTTCGACAGTTCCCTTCGGCTGGTAAGCAATGTAGCGATCCACATGCGCCAACACAACCCGAACGCCGTTTTTCTGATTCATGCGCAAGATATCATCAATCATCGCATCTGTCCATTTTCGGAACGGCATCTCAAGCAGAAATAGTTCGGTGTTGCGGATGCGGAGTGTCAGAAGCTCCGGGATGTCTGCCATCTCACGGAAATAATATACCTCCGCTCCCGGCAGAAGAATCGGTGTCGGAACAGTCCAACGGCGGCGCAGCTCTGCAAGTGCACGCCTGCGCTTTTCCATAAAATGCTCCAGCGTATCCTGATGCGCATAGAAATGCGGTGTCAGGACAATGGCGCGGACGCCCTGTTCCACAGAAGTCCGCAGCATCTGCACACTCATTTCCGCAGAAGCACTTCCGTCATCCATTTCCGGCAGGATATGTGTGTGAAAATCAAGGTACATTTTGGGGGATCCGACAGCATCCGGAATACGGTCAGTCATTGCTTATCGCCGTGTTTCCAACAGACGAATTATTACCGTAACGATAATAATTCTTCCGGTAATATTTATTCTCAACCTCGGCGCAGTTCATAACAAAGCCGAGAATGTTGGCATTGTGGAACCTTAGCTGTTCGATGCAATTGTCGAGAGTGTGTTTATCAACATAATTTTCACGAATAACCAAAACCATGCCGTCCACTAATTTTGATACAATCAGAGCATCAGCAACCGCATCTATCGGCGGCAGGTCAATGATGATATAATCGAATTTTGCACGGAGAGATTCCAGTGTCATCACCATGCGCTTGGAAGACAGGAGTTCCATCGGATTCGGCGGAGTATCACCCGCTGTCATGACCATCAGATTACGATGGAGCTTTGACGGAACGATCAGACCGGTACCGTCGTTAACACCGACAAGCAGATTGCTCAAACCCGGTGCCAAATTTAACTCTAATAGTTTATGTGTATTGGACAGACGCATATCCGCGTCGATCAGCAATGTACTCTTATTCATCGTTGCAAGCGAATACGCCAGATTGACAGAGGTCGTCGACTTGCCTTCACCGCGCAGAGAACTTGTGACACCGATCACACGGCATCCCGTCTCACCGGCAAAGCTGAACACAAGATTGGTGCGAAGCCGCTTGTATGCTTCCGAAGCGGCAAAGCTCAAATCACTGCCGAGCAGTTTTTTACTATTGACTTCAACAGTCTGCTTCTGTGCAGCAGATTTTTTATTATTTTTTCCAAAAATGGTATTCATAAGTTTATTCATAATATAGCAGAGGTATTCTCCTTCTCTGTCCTGGTACTGCCTCCGTTCCTGTTTCGGACGGAAGCCAATCAAATATGCCAAATATGCATAGATATTCCATCTTATATTAATATCTATAATTATAACATATCCTTTTTTGTTTGTCAATACAAACACATGGAATTATTGTTCTGTTTGTGTAGATTTCGCATCAATGATTCCCGTGTTGTACTGCACCGACAGCGTGTGTTGTTCCGCTGCGCCGCTGCCATATCCAAAATCCCTCTATCACACTGTCCACACCGGAAATTCAAATAATTTTTCACGGATTTATAAATTATTTCGAGATTCGTTATACATTGTTCACAAATATGCGGTATAATATTTGTGCAAACCAACAGGGGTTTGCTGCTTTTATGTCAGGCGCCGACCATTGACCTGTTTTGGCGCAATACCTATTATATTTTAAGGAGTTTCCAACAATGAAAAGAAATATCGCTCTCATCCTCGCAGCTGTTCTCGCAGCATCCATGATTTCCTGCGGCGGCAATGACACCACAGATACCAACGAAACCGGTGCCGGCACCGAATCAGCAGTTGTCACCGAAGAAGTCATCGAAGCAAACACCGTAGCTACCAAGCTTCAGGTTGCTTTCATCGATGCTGTGAAGGCAAATCCCGCAGCAACCGCTGAAGAAATCGCAGGCACCCTCGCACAGAACGAAGCTGTCGCGCTGATCGGTCCGGCAGTCGCACCGATGGCTGAAGGCTGGCTCAACGGCTTCACCGCTGAATCCATCACCGGCTTCTCTGAATGTGCTATGTTCGCTCCGATGATCGGTACCATCTCGTTCATGGGTTACGTCTTCACTCTCGCTGACGGCGCTGATGTCGAAGCATTCAAGACCCAGCTGACCTCCACCGCTGACCTCCGCTGGAACGTCTGCACTGAGGCTGACGAAATGGTCTGCGATGACGAAGGCAACAAGGTTTTCTTCGTCATGGCTCCCACCGCCTTCGAGGAATAATCAATGAAAAAAGCATTCACGGGGCACGCAAGTGCCCTTCGCTTTACCCAAAATACGGCCGCGCTGCTGGCACTTCTGCTTCTGTGTGCATCCGTGACCGCCTGCACACAGACCCCCGATGACACCGACAGTACCGATACCTCCGTCACAACGGAGGAAACCGGCATGAAGAACGGCGATGTGTTCGTCATGGACGGACACCTTTCTGAGGTTGTTTATCCGCTGAAGGAGAACATGGTCAATTATGCTGTTTCCCTGTTTTCGACCATCCACAGCACTTATCTTGCCGACGGCAATCACAACGTCGCGATTGCCATCGTTCCCGCCAAGAACCAGTTTGCCGAAGAATCCGGCAGCTACGCCGACGGTACCCTCTCCGATGTTCCATTTTTCACATATGAAAGCATGGCAGATATCGTCCGTGAGGGCACTGCATCCTTTGCGCAGTATATCGAGCTTAAGTCCACACTGTCCCTGTCCGACTATTATTACACGGATATGCACTGGAAGCAGGAAGCGTTGACCGATACCGCGGCAGCAATCTGTTCTGCGTTCGGACTGGAGCTTTCCTTCACAGCGGACACAAACACGTTTACAACCCACCCGTTTGTCGGCTCCTATACCGCTGATCCACTGATGGCCGATGCGAAGCAGGATACCATGTACTATCTGACAAATGATATCCTGAATGCCGTTACCGTCACCGATTACCAGAACGGCGTTCCGCAGCCGGGAGTACTGTACAATACAGAGATCAAATCGGATGCAAAGACCTATGATCTGTTCCTGTCAGGTCCCATGCCGCTGCAGGTTCTCGAGTCACCGAATGCAGCCACTGACCGTGAGCTGATTCTCTTCCGTGATTCATTCGGCTCATCCATCGCTCCGTATTTCTGTGAACAGTACGCAAAGGTTACGCTGGTCGATCTGCGCTATCTCAATTCCGGTGTTCTTGCCGATTTCATCGAATTTGACGACCAGGATGTCCTGTTCTTGTACAGCACGCACATCCTCAATACCGCAATGATCCTGAAATAAGTTTCACAAGCCGATCTGCAAAGATCGGTTTTCTTTTTTGTTTTGCCGTGTATGCATTTTGAAAAAAATCCTTGCATTTCATCATACAATATGATATAATACCCCCAACAAATTATTATACCGAAAGGAAATTTATTATGGGAAAGATTAAAATCGGTGTCTTCGGTGCCGGACGCGGCAAAACCATGATCCGGGAAATGCTGAACAATCCCGAAGCGGAAGTCGTCGCTATCTGCGACAAATATCAGCCGCTGCTGGATGAATGCCAGAAGATTGCGGATGACCACGGTGTCAAGATTGCGCTGTACCCGAACTTTGAGGACTTCTTCCAGCACGATATGGACGCGGTTGTCATGGCAAATTATGCACATGAACATGCAAAGTTTGGCATCCGCCTGCTCAAGTCCGGCCGTCACATCATGAGTGAGGTTCTGACCTGTGCAACCCTTGCCGAGGCCTGCGAGCTGATCGAAACGGTTGAGCAGACCGGCAAGCTGTACTCCTATGCTGAAAACTACTGCTACTTCAACACGACCTACGAAATGCGCCGCCGCTACCGTGCGGGCGACATCGGCGAGCTGATGCAGGCTGAGGGTGAATACATCCACGACTGCTCCTCCATCTGGCCGGAGATCACCTACGGTGAGCGTAATCACTGGCGCAACCGCATGTCCTCGGTCTTCTACTGCACGCATTCCCTTGGACCGATTCTCCATGCAACCGGTCTGCGTCCCATCGCAGTCAACGGCTTTGAGACGCGCAACATGCCGTTCATGCGCAAGCTCGGCGACACGGCTGGCTCCGCCGGTACGCTGATCGTCACACTTGAAAACGGCGCGATTGTCAAGAGCATTGATATGTGCCTGAAGGGACATTCTGTCAACTACCGTATGTTCGGTGACACCGGTATGATGGAAACCGACTTCCACGACGGCGGCTATATGCACCTGTACCGTGAATTTGGTCAGAACTGCGCCGGTACATGGGAAAAGTACCGTCCCGAATTCGTTCTGCCCGGTGCGGATGCGTCCGGACACGGCGGCAGCGATTTCTTCACATCGCACTACTTCATCCGTGCGCTCCAGGGGGATCCCGATGCGCTTGACAACATCGTCGATGTCTATTCCGCAGTCGATATGTGTCTGCCCGGCATTCTTGGCTTCAAGTCGATTCTGAACAACAACTGCAAGATCGATGTACCGAATCTCCGTCTGAAGTCTGAACGCGACAAGTGGCGTCACGACACGTTCTGCACGTTTGAAGAAGCAGCAGGCGATATGTTTGTTCCCTGCAACGCAATGCAGGCAAACCGCGATGAAATCGTTCCCGACGCCGTATATGACGAAGTTCGCCGCAAGTGGGAAAACGGCGAGCCTGGTTGATTGTCCTCAACGCCAAGGTCCGAGTCTTCCGACCCGCATAACAAAAAGAGAGAGCCTTCACGCAGAAAGGTTCTCTCTTTCTTATTTTCAGTTGTTTCATCAAAAGAACACACCGGTCACCCAGATCTCAATACCGATGGCAACCAGAATGACGCCGCCGAGAATGGATGCTTTACCTGCCAACCGGGTACCGAAGGTTTTACCGATCACAATGCCGCCAAGGCAGATAAAAAGCGTCACTGCGGCAATGATGAGTGCACAGACAAATGCTGACAGCGCATCGTAGTCGGCAATGGTAAAGCCGACAGACAGCGCATCAATGGAGGTCGCAACACCTTGCAGCAGCAATGCACCAAAGGCAAGCGGCTCCATGCGGCAGGACTCACCCTCACCGCCCAAGCGACAGGACTCAACGCCCTCCCAGATCATTTTGCTGCCGATAAACACAAGCAGTCCCAGCGCAATCCACGGGATGAATACGGCGAATGCATGGAACAGCTTCGCCATATTATGTACAAAAAACCAGCCGGTCAGCGGCATCAGTGCCTGAAAGACCGCAAATACGCCCGCAATCAGAAGCATTCTGCGTCCTTTCATCCGCGGCTCGGAAAGCCCGTTGGCAAGTGACACAGAAAATGCGTCCATTGCCAACCCGATACCGAGCATAGCACTGTTGATAAAAAACATCAGTCCCTGTTCCATTCAAATTCTCCTGTAATCATTTCAATCATATCTTCCGGTGTTTTACGGCAGAAGTGCAATCGAGCGGATTTCGATTGCATCACCGTCGGCACAGTCGTTGAAATAGTCAAAGCGAATGGCGTTGATCGTTCCTGACCAGAAATCCAATCCGGAAACATCCAATTCCAGCGTATGGTATTCCCCGTCAGCAATGTAATTTCCGACGACCGAACAACCGGCCTCCGCACCGTATCTGTTCCCGGTACACAGAAACAGCTCACAGCCGTAGTCGAATTTGGCGTTGTCCTCGGGAATCCGGTAGGTGATTGCAATTTTTGTAAACTGCTCAGCCTGCAAGGTCGGTTCCGATGCGGTATAGTCAAGCAGAATCTGCACATCATATCCGGTATCTGCCGTCAGACGCAGTGCGCCGCTGTCACGGTCATAGGTCGGGGTTGTGTTGTACGGGCTTTCTGCAAGCCAGACATTTTCCGGCTTGGAAAAATCAATCACGGTCATGTCCGGGGTCTCGTCGTCCGGCGGTTCGGGCATATCGTCCGGCAGACGCTGAGACATATAGTTTTTGTGCAGAGATGCGTTGTCGGTAAAATCACGGTTGTCTGCAAAGACCGCGCGGATATCCTCGGTTGAGCCGCACGCCATCAGATAACTATAGGTGATCGGTTCAAACGATACCATCTGTATCCGATTGATCGGCGCGACGTAATTGCAGGCACCGTTGTTTGCGTCCTTGGAGCCGTTATACATATGCCGTCCGGCGTACAGAAGGTCGATATTCGGCACATAAAGCCCGATACCGTAGTTGTCCGCAGATGACACCCACGCACACCACGTTTCGGTGTTCGACTCGCGCAAAAAGAACTGGCAGTCAGCGGAATACCTGGGGTCCCCCCAGAAGTTCAGATCGGTGCGTGAGGAGAGGGAGGCGCCTGTCCACGGCTCAGAACCGTCGTACCAGACAAATTTGTCCAGATAGCTGACCGTGTAGAACGCCGGAAGCTCCTGATGGGAATACGGATGCTCCCAGCCGGAGAAGTCAACAAAGCGGTTGTCGACACGGATATAACCGTCACACAGCGTATAGGTATTTTCCATGTAGCTGGGTGTGATCTGGTTGTCCAATGACCAGTCCTGCGGCTGAGACTTGACATACACCGAAGTATCAGTCACCTCGATGTCGATGATGCGGCTGTGGTTCTGATACTGGTCGCCGCCCTGCACCGGATTGTAGCTCCAAACGGAGTTGTTGAAACTGCCGGGGGTGTAGCCCTCACGCGCCGGTGTGCCGTAGTAGGACTGCTGAACGA